>DASPXY010000888.1:0-4915 GCA_035637055.1 Gemmataceae bacterium
CCGCCTAAAGGCGGTACTACGAACAAATTCCCTGACCCCTTCCTGTTAGTCCACCTCCGACACTTTCGCGTCGCGGAGCGTGTACAGGAACTCCTCGGGATCGGTCGCGTTCAGCGCGAGCCGCCCGGTCACGCGGATCAGGCCGCGCGTGTAGCTCGTGCTCTTGCCGGTCGGCAATTCGACGTAAACGATACCCGTTACCTCCGGCATTTCGCAGTACCAGCAGCCGACCGGATATTCGATGAACATGAACGCCGCTACCTCGGGGTCGTCGCGCAACGGCTGCATGAAACCGTTGAGCGACACTAACTTGCCGTCCAGTTCGCTGAGGTACTTCGGGAACGTCGGCCGGTGCTTGCGGTCGAGCGCCGTCTCCGTGACGAGCGCCCACGGCACCGCGTTGACGCCCGTGGCGCTGATCGGCGGCAGTTCGGTCTGATCGACGCGCGTCAGCAACGGCCGTCGCGAACGGGCCTTGAGAGCGAAGGGATGACTCTCTTCGTGACTGGCCTTGTCGGGCGCCTTCGCGAGTTCGTCCGCCGCGGCCCGCGTTTGCTGCCGATTGCGCCGCAGTTGCGTCGCCTGCAAACCAAACTGCGTGATGCAGCCGTCCATCATCGCGGCGGCCTGGCGGACGTCGCCGTGGGCGGCGGCCAACTCCGCCAGCTGCCAGAGCAGGCGCCCATCGGCTGGCAGCCACAAAGCGAGTTGCTGCACCACCGCGACGGCGCCGGCCGGCAGCTTCATCCGCTCCGCGGCGGCGAGGTTGCCCGGCGTGTAGCCGCCCTTGTCGTCGAGGTAGCTCACACCGAAGAGATCATCGACGGCCTTTATGTCGCCCTTCTCGCGCAGCCGCAGCCGCACCAGTTTCAGATGATATTCCTCCGCCTTGTGGTATTTGCCCGGCGCGAGGCGTACCGCCTGCTGGAGCGAAAGGGCGGCCTGTTCCAGATCCCCGTGCAGCTGCCAGGCGGTGCCGAGGTTGGCGGCGATCTGAAAGTGGTTGGGGTGTGTCCGCTGCGCTGGCCGCAGCAGGACGACCGCCTTGCCCGGCTCGCCGAGGCGGACGTAGAGGGCGCCCAGGTCGGCGAGTTCGTCGGCGGTGAGCTTCCGCGTGCGGGCGAGCTTCTCCAGTTTTTCGGCTTCTTCGAGGTAACGGACCCGTGCCGGACTGGCGGAAGCGCCCGGGGCGGGCTTGACGGCAATGCCGCGCAGGAGGCGCTGATCGAGGAGGAAGCCGCGCCACTGCGACGGCAGTTCGGCCATTTGCTCGCCGGAATAGTGCAGACCAGCGCGAGCGCCGGCGGCGGAGGCGAGGAACACGGTTGGAATGGCGAGCAGCAGGAAGCGACTCATGCGCAGAAGCCCTCCGGAAGCGATCGGCACCTGCGTTCAGTGTAGCAACGGCCCCGGGCTGCGGGGAATCCGAATGTCGAAATCCGAAACAAATCCGAAATCCGAAGCAGAAAACACAAACCGCAAGGCCCGTTTTCTGCTTTCGTGCTTCGGATTTGTTTCGGATTTCGGGTTTCGAGTTTCGGATTTTCCCCCGCTGGCGGTCGATGTTGGATGAGAGCAACCGAGAAGATGGTCAACCCTGAGGAAGCAGCTGTGACGTCGAGATCGCGGAGGCGGTGGTCATTCTGCCTTGTGCTGATGCTGCCCTGGTTCGCCGGAGCGGCGCTGGCGGGCGGGCAGGTGGTCGTCGAGGAGATGCAGGTCACGCCGGGTCCGGGGGAGGAGTTCATCACAACGCTGAAGCAGCTGCAGCGACTCAGCGAACACGAACTGGAACAGCTGTACGCTCAGGCCGATGCTGCCCCATTTCCGGTCGGATTTGTCCGCGGTCAGGTGCTCACCCTGTCCGGGCCGTTGCCAAAGGTTGGAGCGCGGCTTTCCGGGCTTGTGTGGAAGGGCAAGCATTTCGACGAGAACGGCCGTTTCATCAACCAGTGGGCCGGTTTTCGGGCCTTCGCCTCGCACGCGGCGTACGGGGCGAGTTGGTCCGACGGCCGCCCGTGCCTTGTGTTGGAGTACCCCGAAGGGACGCCCCTGTTCGGCAACATGCGCGACGAGGTGCGCGAGCTCGGGCAGGGCCTGTACCTGAGCCGCGTCTATGAGCGTTCGCCGCGTCCGCGCTTCCGCGGGTTCATCGGCCTGGAGCTACAGCCGGCGAAGGGTCGGAAGTCGCACTGAGCCGATGGAACTCTGGAGAGACAACGACACAAGCCCGGAGCGCCAGCGCCGGGACACAAGCCCGGAGCGCCAGCGCCGGGACGGTAGCAGGCTACGGTCCCGGCGCTGGCGCTCCGGGCTTGTGTCCAGATGGTCCCGGCGCTGGCGCTCCGGGCTGGTGTGGTCTGCGGACGGTCCGTTAATGCCGGAACAGGAACTCCTTGGCATTAATGAGAGCCCACTGCACGTCTTCCCACGCCCGCCGCCGGTCGATCGAGCGGCTCACGTGCTCCATCGCCGCCTGGATCTCTTCCGCCGCCGGCAAGCGCGACAGCGTCGTCATGTACAGGTCGTCGAGGATCTCGCGGTCCACCATCTTCTTCGCCAGCAACTTGCTGATGCGGTTGTTCGTGTTCCGCAACCGATCGTTGACCGCCGGCCCATTGATGAGCTGCAGCGCCTGCGCCAGGTTGCTGTCGCTCTCGCGTTCGCACTCGCAGGCCAGCTCCCGCGCCGGCTGATTGAACGTCTTCAGGAAGGGATGATTGACCTCGCCGTCGGGGAGTTGCGCCGAGCGTGTGCCCAGCGGCACCCCGGCGAACTTCTCCGGCACCTCGGTTACCTGGCAGAGAGCATCGAAGAGTTGCTCCGCCGTGTGCAGCTTGGTCACCGCCTTCGAGAAATACTTGTTGTCTTCCTTGTTGAACTCGTTGCTCTGGGCGCTCAGCTGATACGTCCGCGAAGTGAGGATCGTCTTTAGCAGATATTTAGCATCGAACTTGTGGGCGACGAAATCCTTCGCCAGCGCGTCGAGCAGGTCGTCATTGGCCGACGGGTTGGAGTCGCGGAAATCATCGACCGGATCGACGATGCCGCGGCCCATCAGGTGGAACCACAGGCGATTGGCGACCGACTTGGCAAAGAACGGATTGTCGCCCGCGGTCAGCCAGGTCGCCAGCACCTCGCGGCGGTCCTTGTGGCCCGGAATGTTCGGCACGGCGCCGCCCATGAACTTCGGCGGCATCGCCTTGCCGGTCCGCGGCTGCACCACCTCGCCGGCGCGCTCGACGTAGATGTACTCGGCGCCGTCCTTCTTCTGCGGCGTCGTGCCCCCTTCGAGCGGATCCTTGCGCTGCTTCACCCGCGCGAAGAACGCCGCCATGCTGTAATAGTCGTCTTGCGTCCAGCGCTCGAACGGGTGATTGTGGCACTTGGCGCACTGCATGCGGATGCCGAAGAACAGTTGCGCCGTCGTCTCGGCGAGGTTCGTTGGATCGCGGGCGATGCGATAGAAGTTCGCCGGCGGGTTGGAGAAGGTGCTGCCGCCGGCGGTCAGCAGTTCGCGCACCATCGCGTCGATTGGCGTATTCTTCTCGATGTGGTTGCGCACCCATTTCTGCATGACGTGCGCACCCTTCAGCTGGATCGTCTTGCGGCTGCTGCGCAGCACATCGGACCATTTCAGAGTCCAGAAGTCGGCATATTCCGGCCGTTCCAGCAGGCGGTCGATGAGTTTAGCCCGCTTGTCCTGGCTCGGGTCGGCGAGGAACGTCTTGGTTTCCTCAGCGGTCGGCAGCACGCCGCAAACGTCCATGTAGACGCGGCGGACGAACTCCTGATCGCCGCAGAGGTCCGCCGGCTGGATGCTCAGCATCTTCAGCTTGGCGAAGACGTGCGTATCGACGTAGTTGTTTTCCGGGGGATTCGGCCAGGAAAATCCCTTCTTCGGCTCCAGGTACGTCAGGCGGACCGGGACGAGTTCTTCGAGGTAGCGGCAGAGAATGGCGACCTCGCCGCTCTGGCCGAACTCGACCAGGCCGTTCGTATCGACGTTGGCGATGGCGCTATCGCTGCTGCTGAAGACGGTCAGGCGGGTGACGTCGCGCACCTGGCCGTCGGCGAAGGTGGCCAACACGGAAAGTTGCTGCCAGCGGACGGGTTCGTTGAGCAGGCGCGAGCCGGGCAGCACTTCGACCTTCTTGACCTCCGGCAGTTTCGGGGAGTCGTCCTGCAAGCCCTCCGTCAGCCAGCCGAGCATCGTCTTCGCGGGCACGCTGTTGGCCGGGAAGCGCTGACCGCCCTCGTGCGGGATGCGGCCGAGAGCCTTCAGGTAAATCATGCTGGACTCGGGGCTCTGGCGGTCGGTCCGGCGGCCGAGGACGTCGCGCGTCAACTGCAGGTAGTCGGCGGCGGGGTCGTAGCCGCGCAGACTGAGCTTGAAACCGTTCTTGCCGCTGGGCGTACCGTGACAGGCACCAGAATTGCAGCCACCGACATTGAGGGCGGCGATCAGGTCGTTGCGGAAACTGACCGGGTTGGGCTGGCTGAAATCCTTGACGGTCACCGGCACGCGCGCCTGCTGGCCACCCGCCCGGACAAGCAGCGTGGTGACGCCGTCCTTGAGCGGCGTCAGGAAGCGATCCTCGTCGAGGAGCGCAACGCCGGGTTGTTCGAGCGTAAGGTCGCAAAAGTGTGTCAGGTCGCGGATGGTGCCGTCGGCATAGCGGCCGGTGATGATGACCTGTAACATGCTGCGGGGGCCAGCGAGCGTGATGGCCTCGGGCTGCACGATCAGGGCGACCGGCTGGCCGATGACGCGCGTGCGCGTTGGCTGATCGACAGGAACAGCGGCCCTTGCTTGAACGGCCAGCACCGGCAGGAGGGCCAGCGCGAGCCAGCGAGAAAGACGCAGACGGGAGGGAGTGCGGAGCGAACCGAACATACTGGAGACCCCCCTTTG
>DASPXY010000889.1:0-4257 GCA_035637055.1 Gemmataceae bacterium
TCCTGGCGCACATCAGCGAACTGGCGCGTGCGATCGAGGAGATCAACCAATCCAGGTACAAAGCCGGGAGGATTCCAATTAGCCAAATGGCACACACCCGCTATTTCCGCCTCGACGCCGAGATCCGCCTGCTGCGTGCCCGCCAGGACGCGGCGAAGCCCAAGGGCAAGTAACGGCCGCGGGTGGTTTAGTCGGACAGTCTTCGCCTGTTCTGGAGTGCGTCTCGGGGGTAGATTGCAGAGGAGAGATGGCATCGCCGCGGCTTGCTTTCATTTCATCTCCCGCCGACACTCCTGCACGCCACTCCTCGCATTCGGGGTGCGCCACTCGGGAGGGTGCCAACAAGGGGCCGGGACCGGTGGAGCTTGTCGGGCTCTCAGCCAAGGGAAGAACATTTCTGAAGAGGTGCTTCCCGGACAAGTCGGGCTGCGCGAAGAGTGCGGTTTTGGGACTGGCGGATCTGGGGCGTTCTGAAACCCCGCCAGTGGCATAAGCGCGAGCGGTGGCTGGAGGCCCGTCTCTGTAACTTCCGCAGAAATAAAGAGTTAGGGGATTGAGGGCGGGATCACGGGATCGGCAACCGGCAACCGGCGCAGGAGCGTTTCGGAGCCGTCGCGCGCCGGCGGTTAGGCAACTGGTATGCAAGACAAGTAGATGGTTTGGCGGCGGAAAGCATGCGTACAACGACTTTCGCGATCGGGATTGCAACTGGCCTACTGATAACGCCCTTGGACAGAAGTTGACAGGGATTAGAATTGCTCCGCGCCGTGCGGTGGCCGACGGGCATTGGAATCTGTAGGTCGAGAGGAAGGTCCGTACCACCTTTCCCGAGAGGCACATTATGAAACGAACGACAGCCGTGTTGGGTTTGGTTGCTCTGCTCGCCGGGGCATCGGCTCAAGGAGGTGACGGTTGTTCGCTCGACGTGTCTCGGCAGGCGAGTTTCGCCTCCGAGTCTTTGACTCGCTCGAAGACGGTCCCGTTCGGATTGAGTAGCGCCCAGCAAACGGCCGCGGCGAAATAAATCCCCGCCAGTGTCAGAATGACCGCGTCCCAGTTCCAGAGCCGACCGGCGATCAGGCCTGGAAACGCCAGCATCGGCCCCTCACCCGGTACACCGAGATAGCCGAGCGTACTTGTCGCAATAGTCGGCGACACCCAATCGGGACGGTCGAGGATGAGGTACGGAATCACCAGCGGAAATAGCATCGCCCCGAGGTTGCCGGCCATGTTCATCAGGCTGAACACCGTGGTGACGTGCTTGCCGCCCATGTCGATCGTGATGATGTAGCCGCAGGGGGCCGCGAGTGCGGCACTGAACGCGCTCGCGGTGAACAGCACGGCCAGCAGTGCGGGATGTGTCACGGCGAAGGTGAGCAACGTGAACGTGGCCGCTGCGATCATGCTGACGATGGCCAACCCCTGCCGGCTCAATCGGCGGCTGCCTGTGTGCGTCAGGATCCAGTCCGAAATCGCCCCGCCGGTGAAGCCGCCGACCACCACGCCCCAGAACGGTAGGCTGGTCATCCACGCCGCCTGCACCAGCGTCAGGCCGCGCGCCTCCTGCAAGTAGGTCGGGAACCAGCTCGCGAAGAACATGTACGCCGCCGCCCGGAAGAACTGCTGGGCGCAGATGAGCCACATCGCGGCACTGGTCAGCAGCGCCCGCCACGGCGTCGGCGCGCGGTCTTTGGCCAGCGGCTCGACCTTCGCCGCCGCACCACGGATGACGGCCAGTTCGGCGTCGTTCACACTGCGATGCTCGGCCGGCGAGTCGCGGAACCATACGAAGAACCAGACCGCCCACACGATTCCCGGCAAGGCGTACAGCGCGAACAGCCATTGCCACCCGATGAGAGGGAGCAAGTCGCCGGTCCAGAGGGCGCCGAGGGCGCTGCCGACCGACATGAAACTGCCGAGCGCCCCGCTGGCCAGGCCGCGCCGGGTCGCCGGAAACCAGCGGGCGATGCTGCTGGTCGCACACGGAAAGACGCCCGCCTGAGCCGCTCCCATGCCGAAGCGCACCACGAGCAGGGCCGCGAAGGTCACCGCCAGCGCGAGCAGTCCTGCCAGGACCGACCAGACCAGGGCGAACAGCGCCAGCGCCCAGCGCGTTCCCCAGATGTGAGCGAGCCAGCCGCTCGGCAACTGGCCCAGCGCATAGGCCAGCATGAACGCGCTCATCACCTGACCCATCTGCTCACGGCTCAGTCCCAGCTCCGCCCGAATCGTTTTCTCCGCCACGCTGATCGAGTTGCGTTGGACGTAGGCGATCGTGGCCACCAGGCACAAGGCCGCCAACACCCCGTACCGCACGCGCGTCGGCCTGGGGTGGAGTGCGGTGGTGGAGATTGCTGGGGTCATCGCTCGGGTCGCCCGGCAGAGGTTGTGCTTGTCGGGAAAGATTGTACGCCCGGCCAGCGCCGCACACACCGCAATTTCTCAGAGATGTTCGTTTGTTGGCGGTTCTCGTATCATTCCCCCAACACCATCCGGGCGAAGAGGTCGGGTGCGAGTTTCATGACTAAACCGATCCTCGAAATCAGCAATTTGACCAGGCATTACGGCGCCACCGTGGCCCTGGACCGCGTCAGCCTGCGCGTGGACGAAGGCGAGATGTTCGGCCTGCTCGGGCCCAATGGCGCGGGCAAGACGACTCTGCTGTCGATCGTCTCCTGTCTGCTGGAGCCGACCGCCGGCGAGGTGCGCCTGTTAGGCCGGCCCGTGCGCAGCGCCGACCGTGAACTGCGGCGCCACATTGGCATCGTGCCGCAGGAACTGGCGATCTACGGCGAGTTGACGGCGCGCGAGAACCTGCGCTTCTTCGGCGAGTTATACGGTCTGCGCGGGTTGAAACTGCGGAGCCGCGTCGATGACGTTCTCACGGCCGTCGGGCTGGCGGAACGCGCCGACGACCGGGCCGACACCTTCTCCGGCGGCATGCGGCGACGCTTGAACTTGGGGGCCGCCCTCGTCCACGAGCCGCAACTGCTGCTGCTCGACGAGCCGACGACGGGCGTCGATCCGCAGTCGCGGAACCACATCTTCGAGGAGGTGCG
Organism: Gemmataceae bacterium; assembly: GCA_035637055.1. Taxonomy (GTDB): domain Bacteria; phylum Planctomycetota; class Planctomycetia; order Gemmatales; family Gemmataceae; genus DASPXY01. Next base: position 3,060 of record DASPXY010000889.1, read on the forward strand.
CCGCCTGAACGCCGCCGGCGTGACGGTCGTCTACACGAGTCACTACATGGAGGAGGTGCAGGCTCTCTGTTCGCGCATCGGCATCATCGACCACGGGCGGCTAATCGCCTGCGACACACTGCCGGGACTGCTGCGCCGCCTGCACGGTCTGATCCGCTTCCGTGTGCCGGTGGTGACGACAACGCTGCGCGAGCGCCTGCAACAGTTGCCGGACGTGCAAATGCACGAGGGGGACGGGCGTATGCTGGAGTTGGAGTGCGGTGACGTGAAAACGGCCCTGCTGCAGCTGGTTGCCTTGCTCAACGAGTTGGACATGGCGTTGACGAGTCTGGAGACGCAGGAGCCGAATCTGGAGCGCGTGTTCCTGCACCTGACGGGGAGAGCGCTGCGGGACTGAATAGGCGAGCGGGGGGCGTAAGCCCCCTGATGCTGAGACGACGCCAAGCATCAGGGGGCTTACGCCCCCCGCTCGCCAGCACTGATTAGCGGCGCGGCTGCACGGTGAAGACCACATCGCCCGTGCCGACGTTGCCCGCCGCGTCGCGCACCCGCAGCACCAGGACATATGTCCCCGGCCGGAGCGCCTCGGTTTTGAAGCGGAATTGCTCGGTGCGGCTGTCGAACAAGCCGTCGGTTGGGAACACCGGCACCCACTTCTTCCCGTTGACGGCGAACGACGCCTCCGTCAGCCGCACGAGCGGATCGGTCGCGGTCGCCTCAATGACGGCCTGGTCGCCCTCGATGCCGCTCACCTTGACGCTCACCGACGGCGGCGTGTGCGCCACCGGGAACGGAGCGCTGATGCGCTCCCCGGTCAGCGCCTCTTCCGGTGCGTTCTCCTTGTGATCGCTGGCGACGACTTTCACCTGATACATTCCCGACGGCATCCCGCTCGTGTCCCACTCGTACTCGCGCTTGGCGAGGTCGTCCTCGATTTGCACCCAGTTCTTCCAGCCTTCCTTGCGGACATATAGCCGATACGTTAGCTCATCCTCGTTGGGATCGACCGCGTTCCACTTGAGTTTGAGCTTGCCCTGCTTCTCCTGGTTGCCCCCATCAAGATCGGGCACTTCCAACGACGTCACCTCGGGCGTCTGGTTGGTTGTCATGTAGCGGATCGCCAAACTCTTCAGTGCCGGCGAGGCGTTGGCGTTTTCGGTAGCCAGCGTGACCTTGTACTGCAGGAAGCGCGCCGGCG
>DASPXY010000890.1:0-2600 GCA_035637055.1 Gemmataceae bacterium
TTCGACGGCTGGTTCGGGCGGGAACGGTGGTTCGGCGGGTGCGACCGGTGGCAGCGGCGTTGCCGGCGGTGCGGGAGGCAGCACCAGCAACGGAGCCAAGATGAGCGCAGGATGCGGCAAGGCGCCTGCGACGCTGAAGAGTGCGACCGTTGGTCAGGCCACGCCCACCAACAGCATTTCCGTGGGCGGCATGGACCGCCAGTTCCTGGTTCGCTGGCCCACCACCTACGTCAACAGCAAGGCATATCCGCTTCACATCGGCTTGCACGGGGCCAACGGCAACCTCTCCGAGGACGGCAGGGACAACTTCGGCCTCTGGACTCTCGCTAAGGACTCCACGATTTTCGTGACCCTCGCCGGCGTGAGCGGCCTTTGGTCCGGCGCTCGGGACCTGGAGTACGCCGACGCGGTGATCAAGCAGGTCGAGGGCGAGCTCTGCATCGACACCTCGAAGGTCGTGCTCGAGGGCTTCAGCCAAGGGGCGGCCATGTCGTGGTTCCTCACCGGCTCGCGTCCGGGCGTCTTCCGCGCGGTGGTCGGCCATTCGGGCGGAGGTGTGCAGCCCATTCCGGCCCTGTCGTCGGTCGCTTATCTCGGCTCGCTGGGGACCCAGGAGATGCCCAACAACAGTCAGAAGACGCAGACTGATCAATTCGCCAAGGTGAACGGATGCACCATCGACACGTTACCGACGGCGGAAACCGGGAAACATGTGTGCACCCCCTATAAGGGCTGCAAGGACGGCTTCCCGGTCACCTGGTGCTCCTACGACGGCGGCCACGGCTTCCAAGACACCGACTCCGGGTCGTCCATGTCTTGGGTGCCCTCGACGGTCTGGCAGTTCCTGATGCCCCTTCTTTTCTAGGGCGGGCACTCCGCCCCCCATCCGCGAGCGGCGCGCGCGCTACGCGCAGGATCCGATGTACGTCCTGAACTTGTCGCGCAGCGGGGTGGCGCGGGCCCGCCAGGAGGGCATCGCCACGCTCCGGCAGGTGCGCAAGGCGATGAACATGGACCACGGCCTCGACTGATTCTGGAACGCTGCAGTCGAGGCGGACCTAAAAGCGCCATCGCTTGGTCGGGAAACGGATGACACCGCGCCCTGGTTCCGCCAAGCTCAGCGGCTGATGCTAGCGTTGTCGGCTCGCGTCCTTATCGTAGCTTGTGCGGTTGCAGCGACGAGCGCCGCTTGCGTGAGGCGCACGCTGACACCTGCCGATGGTGGCAGCGGCGGCGGCGGGAGTAGCGCGGCCGGCACCGGTGACAGCACGGGCAGCGGCGGAAGCAGCGGCGCGGGTGGCGGCGCAAGCGGCGGCACCGGTGGCAACACGGGCAGCGGCGGGAGCAGCGGCGCGGGTGGCGGCGCAAGCAGCGGCGCGGGTGGCGGCGGGGGCGGCACGAGTGGCGCAGCGGGCACAGGCGGCAGCACGCCGTCATGCGCCAATACGGGTTGCGCGCTACCCCCGCTCTGCAGTGACGGCTGCCGGGAGCCCTGCGGATGCTGTGCTTGCGCGGCCGGCACGCGGATGGGGGACCTCGTGTGCGTGGGCGGCTGCTACGAACCCGCCGCGGACGCCGCCACCGAGGCCGGCGCGTCGCAAGATGCGCATCCGGCGGACGCGCCGGCCGTTGACTGGATCCCGCCGAACGACTGCCTGCTCCCCTTCGACGTCGGCCCGTGTGACGGGTCCGTCCGCGTCTTCGCGTTCGTCAACGGCGCGTGTGTCGAGCGGGGCCACGGCGGCTGCCAGGGCAACGCGAACCGCTTCCGCACGCTGGAGGAATGCCTGGCCACCTGCGAGGGTCGCCCGGACGCGCGCCCTTGCCCCACCGGACGCGTGGCCCGCGAGATCTGCGTGGCCTGCGGGGGCGGTGGCGGCTGCGGCAAGTTCATCACCGCGTGCGCCCTGACCTGCGCGCAGACAGGCGCAGCGTGCCCGCCGACGCAGCAGTTCTACTGCTTCGACGGCGTCTGCCAGACGGTCGGGTGCATCTGATTCCCCGGTGCCCGGTCCGCGGTCTCGAGATGCCCCGTGAAGCTCCGGGCGGCAACCCTTCGTTCGTCATCGGGCGACTTGGCTCGCGACCCGGTCAGTGAAGCCTTTGCCTTGCGGATCCGGGGCTCTCGAGAATTCGAGGCCGCGGCGCTCTCGTGGACCCTGGGACCGCGAATCTCTGGTCGCGAAGGCACACCCACGCCGTGGCATGTCCGTTGCTGCACCAGATCGTCGCCACGCTCATCGAGCTTCACCGCTTGAGAGGCAGCAAGCAAAACCTGGGAACGGCGCTCTCCACGGAGCTGCGCGCAATTTTCGCGGGGATTTGCACTGAGCCGCGACCGCCGAGCATCGACAAAACTGACGGCCGCTCGAAATCCTGAGGGGCCAGAGATTGGGCGACCGAGGAGCCGAGGGATTTCCGGCGGGTACGTCGCTTGCAAGAGCCCGCCCGATCCCTCGAGACTGCCCGGTGCGCTCTGCAAGCATTTCCCATCGACACTCCACGGCGCTGACGTTGGCGTTTCTGGCTGTCCTGCTCTCGGGAGCAGCGCGGGCCGCCGTGCCCGCGGCGGCGATTCGATACTTGGCGCCGCCCGAGTG
>DASPXY010000891.1:0-7453 GCA_035637055.1 Gemmataceae bacterium
ACGGCGGCATGGACTACAAGGAACGCGAGGAGCAGGTCGCCTTCTTCCGCAAAGCCGCTGGCCGAGGGCGCGGCGCACTACCTGGTGGCAACGGACGCCGCGGGCGAGGGGATCAACCTCCAGTTCTGCTGGCTGATGGTCAACTACGACGTGCCCTGGAACCCGGCCCGCCTGGAGCAGCGCATGGGCCGCATCCACCGCTACGGCCAGAAGCGCGACCCGGTCATCCTCCTCAACGTGATCGCCGGTAAGACGCGCGAGGGCCGCGTGCTGCGGACGCTGCTCGACAAACTGGAGCGCATCCGCAAAGAGCTGAACTCCGACAAGGTCTTCGACGTGATCGGCCGCCTGTTCGAGGGGGTGTCCTTGCGTGCGTATCTCGAACAGGCCCTGACCGACGAGGGGGCCGAGGCCGTCCGGCAGCGGCTCGAAGGCACGCTCACCAAGGAGCAAGTCGCAGCCCTGGCGGACAAGGAGAAGCGGCTGTTCGGCGACGGCGGCGACGTGAAGGCCCGCCTCGACGAGCAGACGGCCCAACTTGAACGGGAACGCTGGCGGCGGCTGTTGCCCGGCTACGTCCGTCGCTTCGTGGTCAACGCCGCGCCGCTGCTCGGACTGGGCTTCGAGGGCGACCTGGATGGGTGCTTCGCCCTGAAGACCGTCACGCCGCACGCGCTCGACCCGCTCCAGCCGGTGCTGGAGACGTACCGCCCCGACCGGCGCAAGCGGCTGACGCTGGCAAAGCCGACCGACCCCGAGGGGTGCCTCTTCCTGCATCCCGGCGAGCCGTTCTTCGACCGGCTCCGGGCCTACGTCTGCTCGCGGTTCGCCGAGGCGGCGTTGCGGGGCGGCGTGTTCGTGGACCCGCTGGCGAGCCGGCCGTACCTGTTCCATCTGGCGTTGGTGACGATCCTCCGTGAAGCGGACCCGCTGATCCCGGCTTTTGGTCGCGCGGAGTTGCTCGACTGTCAGCTGGTGGGGTTGAAGCAAGAGGATGGCGGTGCCGTCGAGCCCTGCGCCGTAGAACAACTCCTGCTCCTGCGCGGAGGGGCTGGCACCCCGCTCGACGTCCGGCCGCTGGCAAGCCGCGCAGTCGAGTCTTGTCGGCAGGCACAGGAGTATCTGGCCGGACAGATCGCTTGCCTGCTGGTCGACAAACGTCGGGAGACGTTGCGAGAGACGCTGCCCGGTCGACTCGACTTCGTCGCGCGGGGCTACGACTACCAGGACGCCGACTTGGCGGCGGCGCGGGCGAAGTTGACCGAGAAGGCCCGTGCCGGGGACGCCAAGGCGAAGGGCGACGTCACGAAGATCAAGGAGCGGCAGAAGTCGCTGCTGGCCCGCAAGGAGGCCGCCCTGGCGGTGCTGCGGCGCGAGCCGGAGTTGATCGTGCCGGGGGAGGTAACCTTCCTGGCCCACGCGCTGGTCGTGCCGTCTGCTGACCCCGAGGACCGCAAGCGGCACGACGCCGACGTAGAGGCCATCGCCGTCAAGGTTGCCTGGGCGCACGAGGCCGGAGCTGGTGCTCTGGTCCAGGACGTCTCAACGCCGCCGCTGGCTGTACGTGCCGGCCTGACCGAACATCCGGGGTTTGATCTGCTGTCGCACCGACCGGGGGACGGCAAGCGGGCCATCGAAGTCAAGGGCAGGGCGAACGTCGGGGATGTCGAACTGACCGAGAACGAGTGGGTGCAGGCGTGCAACCACCGCGAACGCTACTGGCTCTACGTTGTCTATGATTGTACAGGCCCATGTCCGCGGTTGCTGCGTGTGCAAGATCCCTTCGGCAAGTTGATCGTGCGGGCAAAGGGTAGTGTGGTGATCAGCCGGCTGGCGATCATCGAGGCGGCAGAATTAGCCTGAAGGCAAAGGAGGTGTTAATGAAACCAATCGCGTTTCGGATCGAGATGTACAAGTCAGTGATCGACTCGGGATGGGTGGATGTCGTTCCCCTGACCGTCATCGTGGGCAAGAATGAATCAGGAAAGACAACCCTTCTGAAGGCCCTCCACAAGTTCAAGCCCTTTCGCGAAGAGCGGTACAACATCAACCGGGAATGGCCCCGTGGGCGACGTCGCGAACAAACGGACAAGCAGACGGTTTGTACCGTTCGGTTCGAGTTGGGTGACGACGAACTGACCGCTTTGGGGGAAATCACCGACCAGCGAGTGCGCGCCCGCCAGGTCGAGGTCGCCAAGAACTACAGCGGCCAGTTCCAGGTGATGCTTGACATTCACCAGTTCCCGGACCGCCCACATCGGGATGCGACGGATACTGTCATGGCCCAGGTGCCCGAACCCCCCTCGGCCGCAGGCGATGCGTTCCGGCAGGTGGCTGAGGCGTGTTTGAAAGAGGCCCAACGCACTGCTACGGAAGGCGAGTTCGCTGGACTCGGAGAGTTAGCCAAGGCACAGGCGGACCGGATGCGCGCGGCGTTTTTTGCAGACGCGGCTTCCCCTCAGCGTCAACAGGAAGACGCTTACGTCAACGCCTACACCGGCAAACTGCGGGATGCGATGGTCCGTCTCCGTGCGACTCCCACGATTTGCCAAAAGGCGACAGAGTACATCCTCCATCGCATTCCCACGTTCATTTACATGGACGAGTACCGCACCTTCAAAGGCACGACGTGGCTCAATGAGTTGAAGATGAGGCAAAAGGAAAGCCGGCTTGCCGAGGAGGATCGGACGTTCCTGATGATTTTGGGACTCTCTGGGCTCGACCTCGAATCGCTGATTCAGAAAGGGCAAAGCAAGGACCGGGAAGAGCGACAGTATGACCTCAGCGACGCTGGAGCGACTCTTACGCAGGATATTGCAGCACGCTGGCGGCAGCGGCGATACGAGGTCAACTTCCGCGCCGATGGCGATCAGTTCATGACCTTCGTTAGCGATGATCGGGACCGAACTCTTATCCCTTTGGAAGATCGCTCCAAGGGGTTCCAGTGGTTCTTCTCTTTCGACTTGCTGTTCATGCACGAGACAGACGGCACCTTCAAGGATTGCCTAATCTTGCTCGATGAACCGGGGTTACACCTCCACCCGGATGCGCAGCAGGATTTGCTCGCTCGGTTAGAAGCCTATGCGACGGGGAACACCCTGATCGACACGACTCACCTGCCGTTCATGATCGACTTAACGAAACCAGACCGGATCCGGGTCATCAGCGAGACCGCGAATGGCACCGTCGTCCACAGCGACCTGACGCAGAGCCAGCCTGAGGCCAAACTTGTGCTTCAGGCGGCCCTGGGTATGAGCGGGCGAACTTCCTTCCTGCTGTCCCCGCTCAATCTCGTCGTCGAAGGGGTCGATGATTACTGGATCGTGACGGAACTATCGAATCTCTTGCGGCGGTCAGGCGAACCGGCTTTGCCAGAGGAGCTATTCATCACCCCTGCGGGCGGGGCGTCCGAGGCCGGCTACATCGCTACACTCATGATTGGACAGAAACTGGGCGTCGTCGTCCTGCTCGATTTTGACAAGTCCGGCAACGACGCTCGGGATAAGTTGGTGAAGAACTGGCTGACGCGTTACCAGGCGAACTCGGCTCAAGTCCTGACAGTCGGTGAATGTGTGGGTGTGACCGACCGTGACTTCGCCATCGAAGATCTGTTCCCCGAGGATTTCTACGTCGCCCTCGTTGAGGATGTCTACAAGAGGCAACTCCAGGCCGCAGGGGTCACGACGTTCACGTTACCCCCGGGCGGCCTCCTTTGCAAGCGCGTGGAGCGGGGCCTGGAAGCACACGGGATCCCTTTCAACAAGGGGTCGGTCGCCAAGGTGCTCCGAAGTAAATTGTCCCACGCGGAGAGTCTCGATGCGTTGCCGGAGGAGACCCGCGACCTGGCCCGGAAGCTCATCGGCGGGATCGTCAAGGCGTTGCCAGGACATGCTCCGGTGAAGTCAGAACGGGGAGGGGCAAAGCCCGCCCGGTCGCGGAAAAAGGAGAGCAAATGACCGACCGTCCCCGCCTCATCGAGGTGGCCTTTCCGCTGCGACAAACTTCGCTGGACTCCGTCCACGAGAAGGCTGTCCGCCACGGGCACATCTCCACGCTGCACATCTGGCCGGCGCCGCCCCCTCGCCGCCTGCCGGGCCGCGCTCATCGCCACGCTCTTGCCTGACCCTGGCACGGACGAGGGCCGGCAGGAGTTGCTGGAGAAAATCGGCGGCCGGGTCAAACGGAAGGTGGAGAAGCAACAGCAGGGCGGCAAAACGGTCGAGGTTGTCAAGGAGGAGACGGAGGGCGGCATCCTCCACTGGGGCCGCGAGGATGGCCCCGACATGGAGTGGGTCCGCGAGGAAATCCGCAAGGCGTTCGGCGGCCGTACCCCGCGCGTCCTCGACCCATTCGCCGGCGGCGGAGCCATCCCGCTGGAGGCCATGCGGTTGGGGTGCGAAACCACCGCCATTGACATCAACCCGGTGGCCTGGTTCATTCTCAAATGCACCCTGGAATATCCGCAGCGGCTCGCCGGGCAAGTCCGTCCCCTGCCGAACTTCGCTCTGGAGTCAGCCGAGTTCATGGAGGGCTTTTTCAAGGGGACGGGCAAGCCGACGAAACGCCAACTACAAAAGCGACTGGAAGAGGTGCAGGGCGGCCTATTCCCACCGCCAGACGTGGACCTGGCCTGGCATGTACGGGCTTGGGGCTGGTGGGTGTTGCGGAAGGCGCGGGCCGACCTGGAGCGGTTCTACCCGACCATCGACGGCAAGCCGACCGTCGCCTACCTGTGGGCACGGACCGTCACGTGCAAGAACTGCCGTGCCACCGTGCCGCTGCTCAAGACCCGCTGGCTGTGCAGGAAGGATAACAAGCGGATCGTACTGACGATGGAGCCAACAGCCGACCGCACCAGCGTGGTCTTCGGCGTTCGGTGCGGTGTCCCCGCGTCAGGCGGGAACGTGGCCCAGAAGAAGGATCACGACAAGAAGTTGGGCGGCGGCACCATGTCGCAGTCGGGGGTGACCTGCCCGTGCTGTGGCGTAATCATGTCCTGGGACGATCTGCGGATCGAAGGACAGGCGAAGCGGTTCGGGTCGACGCTCTTGGCGGTGGTGGTTGGCGGGCCGGATGGGAAGGAATATCGCCTCCCACTCAAGTCCGAACTTCCCCCTGCCGAGGAGGTTGAACGGAGGAAGAACGACCTGTTCGCGGAACTGCCCTTCGGGCTTCCCCTGGACAACACCCCGGAGCCGTTTGGCCCAAGGAGACACGGTGCCGCTCTCCGGCGTTATGGCATGCTCAGGTGGACAGAGATGTTCACGGCGCGGCAACTGCTGGCTCTCGGCACCTTTGCCAAGTGGACAAGGCACGCCGAAGGTGCGATGTGTGCTGAGGGTTACCCGAGGGAGTGGGTCGAAGCCACCAGGGCGTACCTTGCCTTGGCGTTCGACCGCCTGGCCGACTATTCGAGTGCGGTTTGTAGCTGGCACAACACGGGAGAGAAGCTGAGGAACACATTCGGTCGCTTTGCCTTCCCGATCATTTGGGACTTCGCGGAAGTAGTCCCGACCTCGGACACGTCTGGCGGGTACGCCGGTGCCATCGAGTGGATCTCCTTGTTCCTGTCACACGCCTCGGAAGCCACCAAGGCGGCTCCCCTACCCACAGTGCTAAACCGCAGCAGTACCCGCAGCCTGGAACGGAAGTTTGACGTGATCCTCACGGACCCTCCCTACTATGATGCAATCTCGTACTGCGACCTGATGGACTTCTTTCACGTCTGGCTACGCCGCATCACCCACGCGTTGTCAGTGGACATCGACGAGTCCTTCCGGCAACCACTCGGCCCGAAGTGGGATCACCAGGCAAACGACGGGGAACTGGTCGATGACCCGTCCCGCCACGGCTGGGATAGGCTGAAGTCGAAGGCGGTGTACGAGGACGGCATGTATCGTACGTTCTCCGCGTGCAACGCCGCGTTGGAGCCGGATGGGCGGTTCGTGGTAATCTTCGCCCACAAGCACCCCGACGCCTGGGAGACGCTCGTCTCGGCGATCATCCGCGCCGGGTTCGTCGTCGACGCGAGTTGGCCGATCCAAACCGAGATGGGCAACCGGACGCGAGCCCTGTCCTCGGCTGCCCTGGCCTCCTCTGTCTGGCTGGTCTGCAAGAAACGCCCTGCTGCTCGTCCCGGCTGGGACAACCGCGTGCTGGAGGAGATGCGGGACAACATCCACCAGCGGCTCAACGACTACTGGAGGGCCGGCATACGCGGCCCTGACTTCGTCTGGGCGGCGACCGGCCCCGCCCTGGAAGCCTACAGCAAGCACCCCGTCGTCAAGAAGGCGACCGAACCCGGCCAGGTGATGACCGTCTCCGAGTTCCTGCGCGCGGTCCGTCGTCTCGTGGTGGACTTCGTCGTCGGGCGCGTGCTGACCCACAACGGCGATGGCGCGGCGGTCGAGGGGGTCGACGATCTGACCACCTACTACTTGCTGCACCGGCACGACTTCGGCCTGGACGACGCCCCGGCCGGGGCCTGCATCCTCTACGCCGTCTCGTGCAACCTCTCCGACGCAGCACTCGTTGATCGCCACGACCTGCTCGCCCGTGCCGGAGGTAAATCGGCGGCTGGCGACGACGAGGAGCAGGACGAGGACGACGCCACCGCCGAGGTCGGGGGCGGCTCGGGCTCGCAGTTCCGCTTGAAGCCGTGGAGTCAGCGGAAGCGCAAGACGCTGGGCTACGACGTCGAGGGCAAGCCGGCCGCGCTGATCGACCAGGCACACCGCCTGATGCACCTGTGGAAGGCCGGCGACGTGGTCAAGGTCGATGAGTACCTTAACGACCGGGGGCTGCGCCGCGACGCCCTCTTCCATCAGCTCCTGCAAGCGTTGATCGAACTGGCCGGGGCGGGCACGGAGGAACGCGCCTTGCTGGAAAGCATCAGCAACCATGTGGTCGCCCGCGGCGTGGACAAGCCAGCCCAGCCGACCTTGTTCGACAGCAACTTGTTCGAGTAGTCAGTGGAAAGGAGCATGGCTGACAACGACATCTTGCCCTAAAATCCAGCGAAGCCACGGTGTTTCGAGGATTTTCCACAGCTAACCAGATCAAGGGAGGTGCCAGTTTGTCAACACTCGGACGGTTTCTGTACCGGGGGACTACCAGAGGATGGCCAGGTAGTCGATCCAGCCAGAGACTTGGCATTACGAGTGCCTCAAGTGACCCGCTGGTGGCAACTCTGTTCGCTCTCCATTGCTATGGCGTGTACGGCCAAGGCGTCGTGTATGCGGCAAAGGCAGACGATCTACAGTCCTTGTTATGTGCTGGGAACGTACTGAACCAACGTGAGCGGGAAATCGGGCTCCAAATGACTTGTGAGGAGTTCCAGCACCGGGCGATTCGAGAATGTCATGCGCTGGAGGTGCGGCAACACTTACTGAGAACGGCGCAGGAAAAGACCTCCTACGGCATCGGTTATGCACCGAATGAGGTATGAGGCCAG
>DASPXY010000892.1:0-2972 GCA_035637055.1 Gemmataceae bacterium
CTGGCTCGTCGGCCACGTGGGCGGTTTCGACCTTGGGACGTTCTTCCCCAGCGCCCTACTCTACGGTTCGACAATGACTCTGACGCTCGCCCTGGCGCTGCTCTCCTATCGGTTCCTCGAAACACCTTTGCTCGCCCTCAAACGCTCGTTCCATGAGGAAGCCACTCCAGACCCTGTATCGCTTCGTTTTCCACCAACCGGAGAGACTTCCGTCGCGCGGGCGGGTTAGTGCGAGGTCAAGCGCCACGTTGTTCGTAGTCCTGCCTTCAGGCGGAACATACGATTCCGCCTGAAGGCGGGACTACCAACAAGCGCATTCGTTCCTGGGGTCGGCGGTGTGCAAACGAATTGATCGTTGAACAAGGCCACACAGAGGCCGAGCATGCGAATCCCGTTCAACCAGGCGTACATGACCGGCCGCGAACTGGGCTACATTGCCCAGGCGCACGCGAACAGACACCTGGCAGGCAATGGCGTCTTCACGCGCCGCTGCCAGGATTGGTTGCAACAGCGCCTGGGCTGCCGTAAGGCACTGCTGACCCATTCCTGCACCGCAGCCCTGGAGATGGCCAGTTTGCTCGCCGACATCGCGCCCGGCGACGAGGTCATCCTGCCGTCGTTCACCTTCGTCTCGACCGCCAATGCGTTTGTGCTCCGCGGGGCAGTGCCGGTCTTCGTGGACGTGCGACCCGACACGCTGAACCTGGACGAAGCGCTTGTCGAGGCTGCCATTACCCCCCGGACCCGGGCCATCGTCGCAGTGCATTACGCTGGCGTGCCCGCGGAGATGAACGCGCTGCTCGACATCGCCGAGCGCCACAACTTGCTGGTGATCGAGGATGCTGCCCAAGCCGTCCTGTCCGAGTATCACGGCCGGCCGGCCGGCTCCCTCGGCCACCTGGCGGCGATCAGCTTCCACGAAACGAAGAATGTGATTTCCGGCGAGGGCGGGGCTCTGCTGATCAACGATGCGCGTTTCCTCAGCCGGGCCGAAATCCTCTGGGAAAAGGGCACCAACCGTACCGCCCTGCTCCGCGGCGAGGTGGATAAGTATACCTGGATCGACGTCGGTTCGTCGTTCCTGCCCAGCGAACTGATTGCAGCCTTTCTCTGGGCGCAGCTCGAACAGGCCGACGACATCCTCGCTCAGCGGCTGCGAGCCTGGCAAACCTATCACGAAGCGTTCGCGCCGCTGGAGCACCGTGGGCTGGTACGGCGGCCTCAGGTGCCCGAACACTGCCGCCACAACGCCCATCTGTATTACCTGCTGCTCGACGGCTTGGAGGCGCGGACGCGCTTCATCGAGCGGCTCAAGCGGCAGGGCATCGCGGCGGTGTTTCACTACGTGCCGCTGCACAGCGCGCCGGCTGGCCTCCGCTATGGCCGCGTCGCCGGTCCGATGGCGGTCACGGACCGCGCCAGCGACAGCCTGGTGCGGTTGCCCCTGTGGCTGGGGATCGATGCGGTCTTGCCCCAGATCATCGAGGCTGTCTACCAGGCGTGCGGGGCCGTCGCACCGCGGCTGGCGGCGTAGCCGTCTCAGGGAGGTAGGAGATGGAGGAGCCGGTCGCCACCGGGGCACTCGCGCGGCTGCGCTGGCCGCTGATCGTTGGCCTGCCGTTGCTGGCGGTTGCGCTCGCCTACACGCTGTTCACGCCGCAGTATCAGACCAACGACGACGTCGGCATGACAATGCTCGCTGCCGGCGTCGGTCTCGGCCCCGAGCCGTCTCCCTATCTGTTGTTCATCCATCCCCTGCTCGGACAGTTCCTCAGTAGTCTGTACCGCGTTTGCCCCGAGGTGGCCTGGTACACCCTGTTCCTGACGCTCCTGCGCATACTGTCGGGCGTGGTGTTGGGTGTGGCGATCCTCGGTCGCCGGCCCTCCGCGGTGCGGGCCGCGCTGCTGACGGGTTACTTCCTGCTCGTGGACCTGCCTTGCCACGTCTGCCCACAGTTCAGCCTTGTCGCCGCCGGCGCGGCTCAGGCCGCGGTGGTGCTGTGGCTGTCGCGTGGCCCGCAACGGCCCTGGAGCGGGGCATCCCTCGCGACGTTCCTCGGTCTGCTCGCCCTCGCGGTGATGTTGCGTCCGGACCACGCCGTGCTGATCGTGCTGCTGGCGACGCCTCTGCTGGCGGTGGATGCAATGCTCACCCTGCGCCGCGGGGCCGCTCATCCCGCCACGCTTTTCCGCGTTCGCCTGTGGGCCTGGGCTGGGCGGACGGGCTTGCCGTTCCTCGTAGCGGTGACCCTGGGCCTGGTCCTCCAAAGGTATCAGCAATGGTTCTACGCAACTTCGCCCGGCTGGGAGGACTTCTACGCCTATAACTATCTCCGCGGGATGTGTACCGATTTCGGCCGTGAGGACTCCAAGCCGATCTCCGACGAAGCGCTCGCCCGGGTCGGCTGGAGCCGCAATGACCTGGCCATGCTGAAGACCTTTTTCTTCGCTGATCGGGAACACTACGCCCCCGCGAAGCTCCAGGCCTACCTCAAGGAAAGGGCGATCCAACCGCTCTCAGTGCGAGCGTCGTTGCGCACGCGAGCAAAGCACTTCTGGGCCTACCCGGTGCTGCGGCTTTTCCTGGCGGCCGGGCTGTTCCCTGCGCTGTTCCTGACGCGCGGGGGTTGGCTCCGCCACGCCGTGGTCTGCCTGGCCGTCTTGCTGGTATGGGTGTTGGCTGCGGGGGTTGCGGGCCATTACTGCCCCTACCATTTCCTCATGTCCATGCTCGGCTTCGCCGCTGCCGTCGGCGTCGCCCTGGCCCAGCCGGTTCGCCTCGGGGCCGTGCGGCTGACAGCGTGGGCCGCCGGCGCTGCTGTCTTGACAACCGCCGTCATCCAGGGCACCGGCTACCTCCAGCAGCGCTCCGTTGCCGTCGCGGCCGCCTCGACTGAACTCTGGAAGGAGGTACGGGCCCTCGGGCCGCGGGCAGACCAACTCTACGTCGTCTGGGGGGGCTGCTTCCCCTA
>DASPXY010000893.1:0-4378 GCA_035637055.1 Gemmataceae bacterium
TATGTGGGACTCACACCACAGTCTCAACGCGGTGCGCCGTGTCGTCGAGATCGCCCCGCGCATGAATCAGGTGCTCGAAAAGGCGCGCGGCCTGGGTATGCTCATCATCCACGCGCCGAGCAGTTGCATGGAGCCTTACAAGGACCACCCGGCGCGCAGGCGTGCCGAGGCGGCCCCAAAGGCGGCCAACTTGCCGAAGGACATCGGCCAGTGGTGCTACAAGATTCCGTCCGAGGAGCAGGGGATCTATCCGCTCGACCAGGCCGACGGCGGCTGCGACACGGAGGCGACAGAGCAGAAGGAGTGGCAGGCGAAGCTCAAGGCGATGGGCCGCAAGCCGGGTTCGCCGTGGCTGGCGCAGATCGACGTGCTGAAGATCCACGACGAGGACGCGATCAGCGATAAAGGCCAGGAAATCTGGAACCTGATGGAGCAGCGCGGCATCAAGAACGTGATCGTGCTCGGCGTCCACACAAACATGTGCGTGCTGGGGCGGCCGTTCGGTCTGCGGCAGATGGCGAAGAACGGCAAGAACGTCGTGTTGATGCGCGACATGACCGACACCATGTACAATCCCGCCCGCTGGCCGTACGTCGCGCACTTCCAGGGCACCGACCTGATCGTGCAGCACATCGAGAAGTTCGTCTGTCCGACGATCACGTCGGATCAACTCCTGGGCGGGCAAGCGTTCCGCTTCAAGGGCGACGTGCGCAAGCAAGCCGTCGTCGCGATCGCCGAGCCGCTCTACGACACGAAGACGACGTTGCCGCAGTTTGCGAAGCGCGTGCTGCAGGAGCAACTCGGTCTGGAGGTGACGGTCATCCACGGCGCGAAGGACAAGAACGACATGCCGGGCCTGACCGACGCGCTGGCGAAAGCCGACCTGCTCGTGCTGAGCGTGCGCCGCCGCGCCCTGCCGGAAAAAGAGATGGACGCTCTGAAAAAGTACCTCGAAGCGGGGAAGCCGCTGCTGGCGGTGCGGACGTCGAGCCACGCCTTCGACACGAAGGGCAAGCACCCGGCCAGGACGGTCGAATGGACGAAGTTCGACGCGGAAGTGCTGGGCGGCAACTACCAGAACCATCACCCGGACGGCCCGATCACGACGGTGCGCGCCGCAGCCGAAGGAGAGCTGCACCCCATCCTGACCGGGGTGAAGTTGCCGTTCACGAGCAAGGCTGCCCTCTACAAGAACAATCCGCTGGCAGCGACGGCGAAGGCCCTGCTGCTCGGCAGTATTCCCGACAAGAGCCCCGAGCCGGTCGCGTGGACACACACTTACAAGAGGGCGAAAGTCTTCTACACGTCGCTCGGCCACAAGGAGGATTTCCAGACGCCGCAAGTCGTGCAGCTGTTGCACAACGCGGCGCGCTGGGCGCTGGAGATGCCGATTCAGCCGGCGCCGGCGATTCGCAAGGCAGGGGCGAAGTAGGGAGTTGAGGGACTGAACCGCAACGGCCGCCCGTCGGCGGAGATATCGCGGCCGTAGCGGTTTCAGGGAGTGCCCGAAGCGGGTTGTCCCCCACCACGCTGCTGTCGGATCCAAGTGCGGAAATCGCTCAATACCGGGATCTGGTCTCCCGCCTGACGCGATTGTTGGAGAAAGCGCACCAGGTCGGAAGGCGTCACCGGGGCAAAGGACCGGCTCTGCGCCGCCACGGCGTACTTCTTGGTGCCGAGGACGTAGAACACAAGGTCATCGCCGTCGAGGCGCCAAACTTCGGGGACACCAAGCGTGGCGTAGATTGCCAGGCGATCCAGCGAACTATGGCTGACATCGACCTCGATGGTCAGATCGGGAGGCGGGTCAGTGCGCAGGTTCAACCGTCGCTTACCTTGCATTCGGTGCGCGTTGGCGATCCAGAAGCACTCATCCGCCTCAATGCCGCGCTTGCGCAACTGCCGCCGGAGGGTGGTCGATTTGGCTCCCTTGAGGGGGAGGCCGAACTCCTCCGCCATGATCACTACCAACTGCCCCAACAACCAGGCCTCGTCGTCATGCTCAAGCGTTGGCGACATGATCTCCAGTCTCCCCCGGTCGTAGGTCAGCCGGACCCGCCTGCGCTCTGCAAACACGCGGAGGAGGCGGCTGTACGTGCGCCAGTCAATGTCTTCCAGCACCACGGACCGACCAGGTGGCGGTTGCTGATGCGCAAGCGCTGCACGACTCATGGATTTCTCCTCTGGCTCGGGATCCGGCCGCTGCTCAACTCGTGGTAGAGATCGCGGAGGTGATCCCGCAAATCAGCGAGGGTTTCGCCTTGGGTCCAGTAGTCGGGGTAATCTTGAAGGTATCCGAGCCAGGCCCCGTCCTCCTCCCAGTAAACAATCTGAGGAACCCGCATCCTCACCCCCCACGCAGAGAATGCCTTGGGAACGAGCAACGTATCCCCGCGCAGGTATTCTACCTGGCCTCGCGGCGACATGCCACCTGCGCCTGACCAATTCCTGGCAAGCCTGACTATAATGATGTTGGAGTCGCCTGTTCTTCGGCCCCGAGGTCCGTGCATCGCATGGCCACCGCACGCGCCGCGGCCCCGCTCTCACGCTGGGAGCTGGCCGCCGAAACGATCGCCGTCAAGATCCGCTGGTTCGGCATCCTCGTCGGCTACGTTCTCGTCAACGCCGGCCACCCGCCCGCCGTACACGCCGCCATCCTCAACGCCATCCTTGCGCTCGGCGCCGGCTACGCCCTGCTCGACACCTTCTACAGTCTGCGCGGCGAGGTCTTTCTCGGTCGCTGGCCGCTGCTGATCTCCGGCATGGAGGCCCTGTTCATCGGCCTGCTGTGCTTCTACCACGATGGGCTGGAAAGCCCATTCCGCTATTACTATTTCCTATCGCTTATCTGCTGTGCCGTGCGGCAGCCGTCGTACGTTACCTATCTCACCTGCGCCCTGCACTGTGTCAGTTATGGTCTGCTCTACCTCGCCTCGCCGCAAGGACGCGAGCTGACGCTGCTGCTGATGCTCGTCATGCTCGGCTGGGTCACCTGGGCCGGCGACGCGATGGCCTTGCTACTCAAGCGCGTCGGCGAACACCTCGGCCGACTTAACAGCGTGCTGCAGGAAAACCAGGCCCAACTTGAGGCACGCATCGCCGAACGCACCCGCGAACTGCAGGAGGCCCAGGCCCATGTTCTCCATCAGGAGAAGATGGCCGCGTTCGGCCTGCTCGCCGCGGGCATCGCTCACGAGGTCGGCAATCCGCTGACGTCGATCAGCTCGCTGGTGCAGCTGCTACAGCGCCGGGACTGCGACGACTACACGCACGAGAAACTGGCGCTGGTCAACGGCCAGTTGCAGCGCATCCAGACGACCCTGCGTGAGTTGGTCAACTTCAGCCGCCCCGCCAGCGGCCAGCGCACGCGGGTCGATCTGCGCGAAATTCTGCACGAGGCGCTCAACATCGCGAAGTATTATCGTGGCCGGGGTGGCAAGGGCGCGAGCCCCGCCAAGGCGCGCGTCACCGAAGTCCACCTCGCCGACGATCTGCCCATCCTCTGGGGCGTCCGCGACCAGCTCGTGCAGGTCTTCCTCAACCTGATCCTCAACGCCGTCGATGCCACAGCCAAGGGCGGCCGCATCGAGATCCGCGCCGAGCGCCGTGCCGACAGGGTGGAGGTCATTGTCCGCGACGACGGCCTGGGCATCGCCCCGGAGCATGCGGCGCGGCTATTCCAACCCTATTTCACGACGAAGAAGCACGGCACCGGCCTTGGCCTGTTCGTGACGCGCAAGCTCCTGGCCGACCACGGCGGCACCGTCGAATGCGTCTCAGCGCCGGAGCAAGGCACCACGTTCCGCGTCTGTCTACCAGTGGAAAGGGAACAGTGAACGAGCGGCGGGGTTTATCCCCGCCGTCTGGCCGGCGGGGATAAACCCCGCCGCTCGTTCACTGTTGAGAGAAAGGTGAAATGCCCACACGCGCCAAGGCCCTGCACATCCTGATCGTCGATGACGAGCCGTTGATCCGCGATACGCTGACGGAGTATCTCACTCAGGAAGGTTTCCCGGTGACCAGCTGCGGCAGCGGCGAGGATGCCCTGGCGCTTGCCCGCGACCGGTTCTTCGATGTCATCCTGTGCGACGTGCAGCTGCCCGGCATCGACGGGATTGAATTCCTGGAGCGGTTACTGAAGGTCAGTCCGCAGACGTTTGTCCTGCTGATCACCGCCTACGGTACGGTCGAGAACGCCGTGGAAGCCTTCCACCGCGGCGCTCACGACTACCTGATGAAGCCGATCCTGCTCGAAGAGGTCCACAACAAGATCCGCCGCCTGCTCGCCTATCGCGACGTCTACCTGGAAAATCAGTGGCTGCGGCGCGAGCTGAACCGCAACCAGGGCGCCGAGAACATCATCGGCAAGAGTCCGCCG
>DASPXY010000894.1:0-4679 GCA_035637055.1 Gemmataceae bacterium
GACGCGCAAGGGAGCGGCCATCGAGGCGGATTGGTCCACCGTCGCCGTCGGGCAGATCGTCGAGGCCCGCGTCACCGCCACCAACAAGGGCGGCCTGTCGGTGGAGATCAACGGCATTCGCGGCTTCATGCCGATCAGTCAAATCGACCTGTATCGCGTCGAGAACGCCGAGACGTACGTCAACCAGCGCCTGCTCTGCGAGGTCACCGAGGTCGATCCGGTCGAGCGCAACCTTGTCGTCAGCCGTCGCAATCTGCTGGAGCGCGAGCGCGAGGAGATGCGCGAGAAGGTGTGGGCCGAACTGGCCGAGGGACAGACGCGCACGGGAATTGTGCGTTCGGTGCGCGACTTCGGCGCCTTCGTCGATCTCGGCGGCGTCGATGGGCTGATTCACGTCAGCGAGATGAGCTGGCAGCGCGTGCAGGATCCGACCACGATTGTTCAGCCTGGCCAGAGCGTCAAGGTGATGGTGCTCAAGATCGATCGCGAGAAGCGCAAGGTCGGCCTGGGGCTGAAGCAGTTGACCGCCAGCCCGTGGGACAACATCGGCGACCGATACGCTCACAGTCACGTTGTGAAGGGCACGGTGACGCGGCTGATGGACTTCGGCGCCTTCGTGGAACTGGAGCCGGGCGTTGAAGGATTGATCCACATTTCGGAGCTGGCACCGCAGCGCGTCTATCGAGTCAGCGACATTGTCAAGCCGGGTCAGGAAGTGCAGGTGATGATCCTGAGCGTGGATCCGGCGCAGCGGCGCATCGGGCTGTCGCTCAAGGCGGCGCTAAAGGCGCCGGAGCCGGTCGAGGAGCCTGAAGAGGAAGAGGAAGTCGAGGTCAAGCCGCCGCGGCCGCGCACGACGCCGCTGCGCGGCGGCATCGGCGACAGCACCGAGTGACGGTCGGTGGAAGGAGTGGCTCATGGGAGCGAGCGCCTTGTTCGTAGTACCGCCTTTAGGCGGCTAGACGTCCAGCCGCCTAAAGGCGGTACTACGAACCAAAACATCGCGTGTTCGCGCACTCATGGATCGAACCCAACCAGGGAGGCGGATATGGCCCTGATTCCGTGCCCGGAGTGTGGTTGGCATGTATCGTCGCGGGGGAAACGCTGCCCGCAGTGCGACTATCCGCTCGCCGAGGGACCATCCTTGGCGCCCGGTGGCATGCTGGGTGCTATCGACTCGGCGCTGCTGGTTTCCGTCGCGCCAGAAGACTTCCCCATGACTACGCAGCCGGAGGAGTTCATCGAGCGCCGCTTGCTGCTTGAGGTGGAGGGCAGCCATCGCTACCTGTACTTTGCGAAGGGCGGCGACCTGCGCGAGAGCGCCGAACCCGAAAACGGGTGGCAGAAGATCGGCACGTTCGCCGTCAACTGGCCGACCACGACGGTATTCATCAATTCGGGTCTTCTTACGGGCAAATATCGCCTCGCCTCGGGCGTGGGAACCGTCTACCTGTGCGCGATCGACGGCGAGGTGGAACATACGCTCTACCAGGTGTGAGCGAGGGGGTCTGGGGCCGAAAACCCCTCCCCCCAACCCGCTCCCCGCAACGGAGAGGGGGAGCAAGACGGAGGGCGCTTCTTCTCTCCCCTTCTCCGTTGCGGGGAGGGGGGAGGGGTTTCGCACATGACGGCGGATAGGGGGGATCCTGATGAGGCGGTGCGCAGTAAGGTGGTCTGGCGGGGTGGTCCTCGCCGTGGTGTTCGGCGGGCTCGCGGTCCGTGCCGGGGACGCCCCCGGGCAGACCGTCAAGGGCGTGACGATGGTTCCGCCGGACGGCGAGGGGGCGAAATACTGGCCGCGCTGGCGCGGTCCGTCCGGGCAGGGCCTGGTGTCTGACGGCGTCTACCCCGACAGCTGGTCCGACAAGGACAACGTACTCTGGAAGGTCGAGGTGCCCGGCCGCGGCAACTCGTCGCCGATCATCTGGAAGGATCGGCTGTTCCTGACAACCTCCTACGACAAGGGCCAGCGCCGCTCGATCCTGTGCCTGAGCCGCAGCGACGGCAAGAAACTCTGGGAGGCGTTCGCGCCGGACGCCAAGCCGGAGAACGTCAAGGACAAGAACGGCTGGGCGTCGGGCACACCCTCGACCGACGGCGAGCGCATCTACGCCTATTTCGGCAATCACGGTCTGTTTTGTGTCGATTTCGACGGCAAGGCGGTCTGGCATCAGCCGCTGCCGCCCATGGACGCCTACCACGGCACGTCCTGCTCGCCGCTGCTCTACCGCGACAAGGTGATTATCTATCAGGACCATCGCAGCAAGTCGGGCTCGTTCGTCATCGCCTACGACAAGCGCACCGGCAAGGAAGTATGGAAGACGCCGCGCACGGAAACGGTCGGCTGGGGCTCGCCGGTGGCGGTGCGCGTCGGCGACCGTGAGGAGATCATCGTTAGCAGTCAGCAGCGCGTCTACGCCTACGAGCCCAGCAGCGGCAAGGAGTTGTGGAGTTGCGGCGGCAACCTGTTCGAAGTGACGCCGACCCCGGTGGTCGGGCACGGCATGATTTTCTGCTGTTCCGGCCGCACCGGTCCGACGCTGGCCATCCGCCCCAATGGCGAGGGCGACGTGACGAAAACGCACGTCACCTGGAAGATCGGCACGGGCTCGCCGTTCATCCCCAGTCCGCTGCTCGACGGCGACTACCTCTACATGGTCAACGACATCGTCAGCGTGGTGCGCTGCTTCGAGGCGAAGACGGGAAAGCTCCTGTACACAGAGCGCCTGGGGCAAGTGGTCAAGCACGGCTTTTCGGCGTCGCCGGTGAGCGTCAACGGCAAGATCTTCTTCACCAACGACGAGGGCGACACATTTGTGCTGAAGGCGGGGCCGAGGTTCGAGTTGCTGCACGTCAACCGCCTGCACGAGACAACGCTCGCCTCGCCGGCGCTGCTCGACGGCCGCTGGTACTGGCGGACGCAGCGACACTTGTACTGCATCGGGAAACAATAACCCCTGCCTTCCCGCTTGCGGGTTAGCGCTCAGAACGCTAACCCGCAAGCGGGAGTTGGGATCCTACACCTCATGATCCGCGAGCCTCGTCTGCTGTTGACGATGGGAGACGTTGCCGGCATCGGGCCGGAAGTGATCGCCCGCGCCTGGCCGGCGCTCACCGAGTTCTGCTGTCCCACTGTCGTCGGCGACCCTGGCTGGTTGCAACGGGCGCTGCGGCTCGTGCGCTCATCCGCGGAGGTTCGTGTGGTGACCGAGCCGGCCACGACCGCCTCGCCGACCGTCGTTCCGTGTCTGCCCGGCGGCGAGTGGGATCTCAGTCATGTAGAGCCGGGGCGAGTCAGTGCGGCGGCGGGCCGGGCAGCTTACGACAGTCTGTGCGTCGCCATCGACCTGACCATGAGCGGTTCCGCGGATGGCATCGTCACCGCGCCGCTGCACAAGGAAGGGCTGCGGGCGGCGGGCCTGGCGTATCCGGGGCACACCGAAATCCTCGCGGAGCGAACCGGCACGCGCCACTTCGCGATGATGCTCTACGGCAAGGGGCCGGAACTGCCCGACGGCCTCGGCGTGATCCACGTTACCCTGCACATGGCATTGCGCGACGTGTTTCGACACCTCTCGACGGCAACCGTCCTGGAGAAGATTCGCCTGCTGGATGGTCTGCTGGCGCGGCTGCTCGGACGCAAACCGCGGCTTGGTGTCGCGGCGCTCAACCCGCACGCAGGCGACGGCGGCCTGTTCGGCGACGAGGAGCCGACCCTGATCGCGCCCGCGGTGGCGACGGCGCGAGCGGAGGGCATCGAGGCGAGCGGACCGTGGCCGAGCGATACACTGTTCCTGCGCGGCCGGCGCGGCGAGTTCGACGGCATCGTCGCCATGTATCACGATCAGGGACACATCGCGATGAAGTTGCTCACCAAACTGCACGCGGTCAACATCAGCGTCGGCCTGCCGCTGGTGCGGACGAGCGTGGCTCACGGCACCGCCTACGACATCGCCGGCCGCGGCATCGCCGACGCAGCGGGCATGGTCGAGGCGGCACGGGTGGCAGCGACACTCGCCGCCCAGCGTTGACGCAACGGAGGCGACGCCGATGCGCACGCTGCTCTACCTGCTCCGACACGCCGCGACGGAGGCAAACCTCGTCCGGCCTGCGCGGCTGCAGGGACGGCGGCACAACCCCCCACTCGCGCCGCTCGGCGTCCGTCAGGCGGAACTGACGCGCGACTTCCTCGCCATTCGCGCCATCGACCGTTGTTACAGCAGCCCGCTGCTCCGGGCGATGCAAACGGCGTCGATGATCGCCGCCCCGCACGGCCTGTTGCCGGAGCCGCTCGAAGCGCTGACCGAATGCGACGTTGGCGACTGGGAAGGGCTCGCCTGGGAGACCATTCGCGCGCGCGAGCCGGAGCAATATGAGCGGTTCATGAGCAACCCCGCTGCGTTCGGCTATCCCAACGGGGAGTCATTCGCCGACGTCCATCAACGGGCAGCGAAGGCGCTCGACGAGTTGCTGTCGATCCACGAGGGGCAATCGGTCCTGGTGGTCGCGCATCACATCATCAATCGCACCTATTTGGCAGGGCTATTGGGGTTGACGCCGGACCGAGCGCGGCAGGTGACGCTGGATAACTGCGGTATTTCTGTCGCGGTGCGCGAAGGCGAGCGGACGACGGTGACGACCTTGAACGCGACGTTCCACCTGCAAGGGTTGGCGGCATA
>DASPXY010000895.1:0-4754 GCA_035637055.1 Gemmataceae bacterium
GACCTTGCTGGTGGCCACCGTGGCGCTGTCCGCTCCGCCATGGCAGCCGCTCTTCGACGGCAAGTCGCTGCAAGGATGGAAGGAGACGCCGTTCACCGGCCGCGGGCAGGTGCGCGTGGAGAACGGCGGCATCCTGCTCGGCGGCGGGTCGCCCATGACGGGCATCACCTACACCGGTTCGTTTCCGCGCACGGGCTACGAGATCCGCTTCGAGGCGGCGCGCATGGAAGGGAGCGACTTCTTCGCCAGCCTGACGTTTCCGGTGGGCAATTCGTTTTGCACCTGGGTCACGGGCGGCTGGGGCGGCGACATCGTGGGGCTCTCCAGCATCGACGGGTGGGACGCGTCCGATAACGAGACGCGCTCCTACTTCGAGTTCGAAAAGGGCCGCTGGTATGCATTTCGGCTGCAGGTGACGGAAGGCCGCATCCTGGCCTGGATCGACGACCGTCCGATTGTGGACGTGGCGATCGCGGGCCGCACGGTGAGTCTGCGGTTCGGGGAAATCAAGCTCTCGGCTCCCCTGGGCTTCGCCGCCTACACCACCACGGGCGCCGTCCGCAAGATCGAGTACCGGCTGCTGCCTGCGTCGAAGTGAGCCGAGCGCTTTCGGCCGCGGCCGACGCAGGCAACGCTAGAGTGTGAACACCAGACCTATCCGCCGGTCTCTGCCCGGACGTAGGTTCGGCAGCGTTGAAGCTGATCGTCCGTTCAGATGACGTGCCCCTCTTCTGTATGCTGTTAGGTAACAGGCCATGTACCAGGTAGTGATCGACACCAATGTGCTTGTCGCTGCCCTCCTCTCCAATCGCGGAGCGTCCCACCGTCTGTTGCGGCTGGTGGGCGATCATCGCTGGCGCATCAACCTCTCGGTACCTCTGGTCCTCGAGTATGAGCAGACGCTCAAGCGCGTCTGCACGGGCGGATCTCTGAGCGACAGCGATATCGACAGTGTGTAGGATGTCAGAATAGCTGACAGCCGTCCGGCTGATTCTAAACGGCCATCCAAACGCGTTTGCCAGAATTGTTGACAGTTTGTGCCACGATTCTTGGCAAAATCCTACACTGGCCGGGAAGCAGAAAGAGCGGCGGCCCTACCCGGTGGTCCTGTCCGTCGATCCGGTTACCGGCGTGGGAAGCGCAGACGTACCGTCGGGGAACGAGGCCCAGGACGCCTGGGTCCTGTCCGGATGGCCGTTATCCAGGAGCAACGCGCCACCCACTCCGCGGACTGCGGTGGACGCTGGTGCGCCCCAAGGGATGCTTCGCGATGATCGCCGAAGTGAAGCGCAACGCACCGATTGAGCAAGCGCGGCTCGCCAAGCTTCCGAAGTCAAATAGCGCTACTCGCTTCGCAGCGCCACGGCCGGGCCGACCCGCATCGCGCGCCGGCCGGGGAGATAGCAGGCCAGCAAAGCCGTCGCCAGTAGGATCGCCGCCACTGCGCCGAACGTCAGCAGGTCGAACGGTTTGACACCGTATAGCAGCGCGGCCGCGTATCGCGAGAGCCACCAGGCGCCGAGCGCGCCAAGAACGATACCCACGAACGCCGGCCGCATTCCCTGCGCGATTGCCATCGTCAAGATCGTTCGGCCGCTCGCGCCGAGTGCCACGCGCAAGCCGATCTCAGCGGTACGCCGGCTCATGGCGTAGGAGAGGACGCCATAGATCCCCGTCGTGGCGAGCAGCAGCGCCAGCCCGCTGAAGACGGAGAGCAGGATGGTATTGAATCGCTGGGGCGCAACCGAGCGGTTCACCACGTCCTCGAACGTCCGCACGTCCGTAATCGGCAGGTTGGGATCCATTCCGGCCACGATGGAACGTACCGCGGACATCAGCGCCATCGGGTTTCCGCTGGTATGTACGACCACCTCCGAAGGCACAGCAATCCTGCCGTAGGGCAGGTAGACCGTGAGGGTCGGATCGTTCGTCAGGCCGCGCTCCCGGCTATCGCCGACCACTCCAATTACTTCGGCGTCACCGCCACTCTGCCCCTTCCACAGGACGACCTGTTGCCCGATCGGATCTTCCCTGGAAAATATCAGCTTCGCCAGCCTGTCGCTGATCACCACGCGCCGCTCGGGGGGAGGCTGCCCGCGCTCGGTCCAAACCGGTTTATCGCGCTCGTCGAACATTCTGCCGCGGAGCAACGGCAAACCGATCGCTCGCGTATAGCCAGGCGTCACAACGCGCCATCCTGCCCAGGGAACATTGCGCCTGTCGGCCACCCGCGGCACGCTCGCATCGATCCCCATTCCGGGATCGCCTCGCCCCACCGGCCGGTGGCTGACAGCGCCGGCAGCCCGCACCTGCGGCATGGAGCCCAGACGTTCGAGAAGGCGATCGAGAAACTGCTTGCCGATACCGTCCCTTCCGTAGGAATCGGGCATGCTCAAGGAGAACACAAGCCGGTTTTCCGTCTGGAAGCCGCGGTTCACGTTCATCAGTTGCGTGAAGCTGCGAATCAAAAGGCCGGAGCCCACGAGCAGGACAAAGGACAGCGCCACTTCGCCCGCAACCAGAACGGCGCGCAAGCGGCCCTGACCGCGGCTTCCGGTCTGGCTCCGGTCGCCCTCGCGGAGTGCGTTGGCGATCCCGCTCACCGGCGCCTGCAGCGCGGGCGCGAGACCCGAGAGAACTCCAGTGAGCACTCCCGCCAGGACCGCAAATCCGAGCACCCACGGATTCAAGCCGGTCTGGGCTAACCTTGGTACACCGATTTCGAACGCCTGAATCCCACGCAAGCCGGCGTAGGCTATCGCCAGCCCCAGCGCCGCGCCGAACCCGCTGAGCAGGAGCGATTCCATCATTACGAATCGCGCCAAGCGCGCGCGACCCGCGCCCAGAGCGGTTCGTACGGCGATCTCGCGCTTGCGGCTCATGCCGCGGGCCAGCAGGAGATTGGCGACATTGATGCATCCGATCAGGAGCAGGAAGACGACCGCGGCCAGCAGCACGCGAAGTGCGGTCCGCGTGCCGTCGCTCGCTACCCACGTCGATGAGGAATCGATGCGAAAGCCCAGGCCCTTGGCTTCCTTTGGATAGGTCTGGATCAGCCAGCCCGCGACACGTTGGAGATCCTCGCGGGCGGCGGCCGGCACAACGCCCCGCTTCAGGCGCCCCACCACTGCGTATTCCCAACTGCCGCGGTTGGCATTGGAGCGGTAGAGGAACGGAATGTAAGCCTGATCGTCGATCCAAGGCTCGCCCGGTGGGAGCACACCCACCACGGTATATGCCTGATCGTTCAGGCGAAGGGTCTTGCCGAGGATCCCGGGGTCGGCGCCGAAGCGGTTGTTCCAGAATTTATTGCCGAGGATCAGCACCCGATTGTCCCCGCCGGGCCGGTCTCCCTCATAGGCAAAGTCGCGTCCGAGGATCGGCGATACTCCCAGTGTACGGAAGAAGCCGGCGCTTACCTGAGTGGCCGTGATTCTCTCCGGGGGGCCGCTGCCGGTCAGGTTGGCCTCGCCGTGACGACTCGCGGCAAGCTCTTCAAAGGATCGGCTCAGGGAGCGAACGTCCCAAAAGTTCGCCTCGGTGAACGATGTTTGGTTGAAGCCGCGGTCGAGCCTGGTTTCCCAAACCTGGACCAATCGCTCCATATCGCGAAAAGGCAGAGGGCGGACCAGCGCCTCGTAGAAGATGCTGAACACTATGGTACTCGCCCCCATTCCGAGTCCGAGCATGAGAACGCCGAGCACGGTCAGGCCCGGATTGCGGTGCAGTGAGCGCAGCGACTGGCGCAACTCCGATCCGAGCGACTCCAGGGACGCACCGAGCCTCGCGTCGCGGACCTCTTCCTTAATCTGCTCGGCGCCGCCCATCTCGATCAGCGCCTCGCGATGCGCTCGCCTCGGGTCGATGCCGGCTCGCGTCTTCTCATCCACCAGCATCTGCCGATAGGACTGGAGCTCATCGTCGAGATCCTTTTCCACTCGCGGCTTTCGGGCCAGGTTGCGCCACAGCCAATTCAGCTTGTTCAGAAACGGCACGACAGCGTCCTCCTCGATTCAGGGCATTCCCAGGGCGCTGGCCATGGCGGCCGAAATGCGTGCCCATTGGTTGGTTTCGTCTTTGAGCTGCCGCCGGCCGGCCGCGGTCAGTCGATAGAATTTCGCGCGCCGATTATTCTCCGATTCACCCCACTCGGCGATCAGCCAGCCGGCCTGCTCCATGCGATGCACGGCCGGAAACAGCGAGCCGGGCTTCACATCGAAGGTCCCGCCGGTGATCTGTGCGATACGCCGCGATATCCCGAGACCGTGCATCGGCTCGAGCGTGAGGACTTTCAGAATCAGAACGTCCAGTGTGCCTTGCAAAAGGCTCGTAGTTGCAGATGACGGCATATGTCTCGTACAGACATTCTATATGACGCCTCACCTGGTGAAACGTTAGGCGGGGCCAAACCATTTCAGGCGTCATCTCCACCACCTCGGCGATCCGGGTGGCTCGGGGACGCCGCCAGCGGCAATCACCCGAGCGCTGGATTCCGAGGGCGTCGTCGGCCACTCGGAAGCGATCCAAGTTGACGCGCTAAACCGCCAAGCCTAAACCAGCCGCTCAACTGCCAACGCCGATCGGCCGCCAATAGCTGTGATGCGCAAACCTCGAACGCACGGCTGTCCCCCGCGCTAGCCGGGCTCAATCGTGATCCTGTTGCCGCCTACGACCGCACTGCCGCTTCCGTCCGTCCTTCGGCCGCCGGCGCCTGGCCGCGCAGCATCTCCTGGAGCCGCTCCAGGTACAGGTAG
>DASPXY010000896.1:0-4771 GCA_035637055.1 Gemmataceae bacterium
TCATGGGTGGCCTCCGGGTGGGGGGACATCGGGTTGTAGCACCGGATGTTCTACCCCCGGGAGGTCTTCTTCGCCACCGCCAGAAGCCGTAAGTCCTTGCCGGAGAAGGAAGTCCTCAGAGCGGGAGGCGAGTTACGCCCAAACCATTTGGAGCCGACCCGTCTCTTACTGAAGGATCGTGTTGCGCAGGGCGACAGTTCAAGCCTCCTCGGTGAGGGCTCACCATGCGCAGCACCACGACCAGGGCAAGAACGCGAGTCCCGAGCCAAGCACGGCAGGCTGCGGCGAAGCAATCTGTGTCCCCGGTGTTGAAGCCTGAGAATCCCGCCGAGGGTTATCTCACGGCCGAACAGTGGGTATCGGTCGGCAGTGCCTTCGGCCTGACCACCTGCGAACTCGAAGTGGCTGTCCTGCTCTTTCACGGCAAGACGCGGACGAGCATCGCGCGGCAGTTGAAGCGGAGCGCCGGGGCCGTCCGCGAGCGCATCGACGCTCTGTTCCGGAAACTGCAGGTGCGTCACGTTCTGGGCTTGGCTGTGCGCATCGCCCGCGCGAAGGATGAACTCGCCATGAAGGATCAACCGCCCGCTTGAGAGTTCGGCGATTGGCCGGGTGGCTGGACACGAAAACGCTTCGACCCCGCACAAAGATGCGGGTTGTCAGGGAGCCGGTCGCAGTTAGGATGTTGGTTGTCAACTCGTTCTCTCACCGAGGAGCACATCCATCAGACCGCAGCGAAGCATTGGTGGACCCGTCTGGCAGAGCACGTCTTTGGCGGGAAGTCGTCGGAACCGGTGGCCACAAAGGGCCGTCGGTCCAGGCCGCAACCGTTCCGGTCACGTCTGTTGCTAGAACCGCTGGAGGACCGCTTGGCCCCGGCGGTTACGTACACGTGGACGGGCGCCAGCCTGAATAATCCGTACCACGAGTGGAGTGACGCGAACAACTGGGATCCTCAAGGGGTTCCGACAACCACCGACGACGTCTTTTTCAAGGCAGGCAATAACGTGGAATGCAATGTAGACGTCAACTCTGGCGGTACCGTCCACGACCTCACGATCGAGCAAGGCTAGACGAGCACTCTCACGCTCTACCGCTCGCTCACCGTCACTCACATGGCTGCCCAAGACGACGGCGTGGTGACTGGCTATGGCACCTTCATCATCCCCGCTGCAGCAACCTACTGGTGGACGGGTGGAACCCTGCAAGGCGACGCCAATGAGGGCGATGCTCTCCAAACTGGCCTTTTGCAAAGTTGAGGGTTCCTGGCCTTGAACGGGGACGAGCGTACACTCTTGGGGGGCATCCTGTCGCGTTGTGAGGCACCGCCATGGCCGGCATCATCGACTTTCCGCAGGTGGTTCGAGAAGCCCTCCAGGAGTTCGGCGACCTATTCGCCAACGAACCCCAACGCCGCCACTTCGGCGAATACCTCACCGGTCTCTTTGTCGCCGCGCGCAAAACCGTGACGGGCATTCACGCGGAGTTCGCCCGCACCACGGACCAGTCTTGTCTCAACCGCTTCGTCCACCACGACGCCTGGGACGTTCAAGCACTCAACCAACGCCGCCTTGACCTGCTCCAACGGGATGCCGACACCCGCTACTCCGACCACGGCACCATCGCCGTGGATAACACCCTGATCGACCACCACGGCACCTGCATTGCGGATGTCGGCTGGTTCTGGGACCACGCTGAGGACCGTTACAAGATCGCCCACGACTACCTGATCGCCAACTACGTCTGCTCCTCCGGCAAACACTATCCCCTGGACTTCCGCTGCTTCCAGAAACAGGAGCCGTGTCGGGCGAACCACGTCCCTTTCCAAGACCATACCCAGTTGTTTCAGGGGTTGGTCGATTGGGTAGCCGCTCAGCAAATCCCGGGCACGTTTGCCATGGACAGCTACTTCACCAATGCCCCGATCCTCAACTACATTCATGGCAAGCCCTTGGGCGATGGCCGGCCGCGGGGTTACGTCGGCTCGCTGAAGTTCAACCGCAAATTGGTATACCGTGGCCGTACCCTCAAGGCAGCAGAGTTGGCGGCTACGATTGGGCCAGAACTGCGTAAACCGCTCCAAGAGGGAGACAAGCAGCAGTGGTACTTCAGCTGTACCTTGCGGATTCCGGAGGTGAAGCACAAGGTGCGCATCGTGATCCTGGGGCCCGAGCAGCAGGCCAAGCAAGCGCGGATCATCCTGGTGACGAACCGAGTGCAGTGGGAAGTGACCCGAATCGTGCGGGTGTAGCGGCATCGTTGGACAGGCACAGAGACCTTTCATCGGGATGGCAAGTAACAGTTGGGCATGGGAGACTGTCAGCTGCGGACACGGGAAGGCCAGGCCAGGCACATGCACCTCGTGATGCTGGCGTACAGTCTCCTCAGGCGACAACTGCGGCAGGGCCATGCGTATGAGTGGGCCTACCAGAAGCTGATGACCATCGGCGAAGCCTGTCGGGCGATCCTGCGGGAGACGCTGCGCACGACCCTGAGTTGGGCGATCGAGCGGGTGGGGATGTATGCCTGGGACAAGGAACAGGTGGTTGCTCACCTTGGGCTCACCTGACGGCTTCAACACTCAGCGCTCCCTACGGAATGCTCGGCTTTGCAAAAGGCCAGTATTCAGCGACCCCGCCTCACTTAGCCGGGTGCGCACAGCAGGTTCCAACCGGGATATCCGGTCCTGGCTCTCCAGACTCAGACGCGCCTCCCTTACTCGCCAGTTGTCCTTCCCATACAGATGGATGCGGATGTCCAGGGCTTCCTCCCGAACTTTGCGTGCCGCAGGGTACTCCTTCAGCGACTGATGCACCTCCGCAAGCAAGTCCAGGGCGGCGATGACCGCCTCATCCCGTTCTCCAAATTCCTTGCGCTCGCTCGCCACCCGTGCTTCCGCGAGGGCGAACGCTTCCTTCGCCTTCCCCTCCCGGAGCAGTTGGCGCACCTTGTTGCGGAAGTCGTTGCGTTCCTTCTCTTGAAACAAGCTGTTGCGTTCCTTCGTTTGGGCAACAACCGTTGGAGCGGCGATCAGCACGCAGGAGAAGAGGACGCAGAGACCAACGAGTCGGGCCAGGTATTGCGGCTTCATGAGAGACTCCGGCAAGGAGGCCGATTCGGAGAAATCCACTCCGTCTCAGTCGTTGCCCCGGTGGGCGAAGCGCACGGCACGGATCAGCGGAAAGTGCTCCCGCAAGGCCCGCAGGAGATGCAGAAGGGGTTCGTCGATTGCGCCCGCTTCCGCCTCCGGGCCACGATACTGGCCCACGCTGACCTCTTCCACCGGCCGATTCTCATCGGCCCCACGGACAACGTACTCGCGGGGGTGACGCATCCGTGCGATGGGTGTCCTGGTCAAGAGGGTGGCGAGATTGACCGAAGGCGGTAGTGGTTCGCGGCGGGCGAGGAGCAGGATCGTGTCCAGGCCTGTTTTGCCACCCACCCTCCAGCCCATCGTGATCCCGTCTGGCCGGTCCCCTGGGCTGGCGACAAAGTCCCGGGGGGCCAGCACTGGGGCGAATCCCAGGATCTTCTGCTCGATGCGATGGCCGGGGTTCCAGGGGTAGAGAGGGGTGACCACTCCTTCGCTGTCCAGCCACAGCAAATAGACGTGAGCGGGCTGGTTGAGGGCGGCCTCGACACGAAGTTGCTCGCGGTTGCAGACCGGCAAGGCATCCTCGTCCTTCCCGATGGTGAGTCCCTGCTTGCCGGGGTCGGTTTCGGACCAGACGCGCACCGAGAGTTCGCCGCGCAGCGGCAGGGGCCAGCCATTCTCGACCCTGTCGCCCGAACGCGAGCCCGCCGGATCGGCTGGCCTGGGCAGGGTCAGGACCACCACAGCGGCGATGAGCAGGGTCGCGAGTGCCCCGGCCGCGCTGAGGAGCACTGGTCGGCGGCGCAGGTAGGCGCGGAGGGCACGCTCCATTTCTGCTGCGGAGGAGTAACGACCCTCCGGGTCAGCGGCCAGGGCCTTGAAGCAGATGCGTTCCAGGGAGCGCGGGATCCGCTGCTCTTAAGCAGCAACAGGACAACAAGGTCGAGGCACCCGCGAACAAGAAGGCCGGGGAGGACGACAAACAAAAGGACCAGCCGGGCGCCAAGGCCAAAGACAAGCCCGAAGCCAAGGATCAGCCCGAGGCCAAGAATGGCGGGAACCACCCCGACAAGGTGAAAGAGGCATTCAACATCGCCGAGGCGCGGCGCGGCGTCGTCTTTCTGAAGGTCCTGTCGAACGGCGTTCCCGTGTCGGGAGGCTCGGGCTTCCTGGTCAGCGAGGATGGGCTGATTTACACCAATCGCCACGTGCTGCTGCCGGACGCGGCCCTCCCTGGTTATCTGCTCCTCGTTGGCGTTCCCTCCGCCAAGGATCCCGAGGTGCTCGACTACTTCAAGGCCGAGACGCTATCCACGGCAGCGAAGGCGGACAAACTCGATTTCGCCGTCGTGAAGATTGCCGCTCGACCGGGCCACCCCGGGTTCCGGCCGCTGCCGCTGTCAACCGACAAACTCAAGTTGGGCGACCCCGTCGCGGCCATGGGCTACCCGGCGGGGCTCAGGTTCGATGAGCCTGTCCTGTCGCTCAACAAGGGAGCCATCTCCGCCACGTTGGTCCGCATCGACAAACGCCCCTACCACCGGACCGACGCCGCCATCAACCCCGGCAACTCCGGCGGCCCGCTGCTCAACCATCGCGGTGGTCCACTACTTCCCGGTCAGCGGGGACAACGTCCGCATCGCGGCGGGCGTGGACAAACTGGTGATGGTCTTCCCG
>DASPXY010000897.1:0-5321 GCA_035637055.1 Gemmataceae bacterium
TTCCCGGGCATCCGCGACCACGAGCGCATCGAGCGTCTCCTTGCCCTCGACCTCGACGCCGCCGCCCTGTTCCAGCAGACGCGCCTGGCGGGCGCCCCCGACCCGGCGGTCCGCCGCGAACAAAACCGTCCCGACGAAGCCCAGGAATTTTACTGGCGGCTGGTCCACAGTTCCGAGCGTGCCGCACACCAGGGTAACCTGGTCCGCGCCGCCATTGTGCGCACCCGCGCCGCCCGTGTCGCCCCGCGCGCCCTGTTCCAAGACACCCGCCACGAGGCCGTGCAGTATCTGCACCGTTTGCTGGTTCGCCTGCAAGCGGCGCTGCAGCTCAATGACGCCGACGCCGCCGAGTGGATGACGGTTCTGCCCATCTTGCTCGACAAGGCCGACCAGGGCACGCACCCCGTCGAGGCCGCCCTGCTCTTTGATCTGCAGAAGATTTGCCTCGATTATGAACGCGACCTCTACGCCCTCGACCTCGTCGAGTGGGCCTTGTCCGCCGGCCGCAAGCCGATCAAGCGACCACTGCCCAGCCAGCGCCCGGTGCTGGTCATCAAACACCTGCGCGAGGCCGCCCAGCGGCTCACCCTGGCGCGCCTGTCCGACGGCGACCGGCAGCAATGTGCCGGCCTGTTCGAGTCTGCACTGCAGCAGTGCGAGGAACGGCTGCGCGCCCGCTTTCGGCCGGTGCTCGCCACCGCCATGCACGACGTCGGCCTGCAGCCGGAGAACCCGCCGGAGCGCACCGCCTTTAACAAAATCATCGAGGAAATGCTCGATCGGATCGTCGAGCATGGCTACCTGACCTACAGCGACCTGCGCGACGCCATCTCACGCAACCAGCTCAAACTCCACGACCTGTCCGATCCGCAGGAGTTCATCAAGGGCGATCCGCTGCTGCGCCTGGATCGCCGCCTGGCCGCTCTCCTCGACGGCGTGTACCGGTCGAGCGAGATTTACATGCGGATGCTGGAGCGCGTGACGGCCCTGAGTTTTGGGACGTTCACCGGCCGGCTACTGATGCGCTTCGTGGTGCTGCCGTTTGGCGGGGCGTGGCTGGCGCTGGAGATGGTGGTCGTGGTACTGCAACTCTTCCTGTCTGCGCCGCCGAATCCCGTGACGCCCGCCGTCGCGGCCGCCGCTGCCGTGCCTGCGCCGGGCGGCGCTGTGATCGCACTTGCCGGCAACGTCGAATTCGCCTGTTTCCTCGGGGCCAGCACCACGCTCCACAAGCCAGACCCCTTTGCGCCTGTTATCTTCTATTCCGCCCTGACCCTGCTCGGTTTCTTCTTGCTGGCGCTGCTGCACCATCAGCGTTTTCGTCGCCGCTGCGCCCGTGCCACGCTGAAGGGATTGCGCGCCATCCGGATCCTGCTCTTCGACTGGCCGGTCAAGCTCTGCCAGATCCCCGCCCTGCGGCGCATCGTCGTCAGCTGGTCGTTCCAGCTTGTCTACTGGTACGTCGTCAAGCCACTGGCGGTGTGCGTGCTGCTCTGGGTCTTGTGGCCGGCGGAGTTCAACGCGCTCGCCAAGGTGCTCAGCTTCCCGCTAGTCCTCCTCATCCTGAACTCGCAGATCGGCCACGCGGTCAACGAGGGGCTCAACCAGGTGCTCTATCGCTTCTTCGACCAGCTCCGGACGGGGCTGCTTCCGGGGCTGATTCACCTGGTGACGCGCGTCTTCAAAGAGATTACCGACAAGATCGAGTATTTCCTGTTCACCGTGGACGAGTGGTTGTGGTTCCGCAGCGGCGATACCCGGACATCCCTGGTGACGCGGACGATCCTCGGGTTGATCTGGTATCCGATCGGCTACCTGGCGCGGTTCGTCATGGTGGTGCTGATCGAGCCGGGCTACAACCCGCTCAAGGCGCCGGTATCGTACCTGGCGGCGAAGTTCATGGTGCCGGTGACGGCAATGCTGACGATCTGGCTGCAGGGCGCACTGGGTTCGTGGCCGGCCTGGCTGGGAGTGCCGGCGTTCACCCTCGGGTTCCTGATCATCTTCCACCTGCCCGACGTGTTTGGCTTCCTCTTCTGGGAGATGAAGGAGAGCTGGAGTCTTTATGGGGCCAATCGCCCGCCGGCCCTCAAGCCGGTGGCGGTGGGCTCGCACGGCGAGACGGTGCGGCGACTCTTGCGGCCGGGGTTCCACTCCGGTACCGTGCCGAAGCTCTACGCGCGGCTGCGCCGGGCGGAGCGCCGCGCCCGGGTGACAGGCAACTGGCGGCGTTCGCGCACCTGCCGGCGGGCCCTGCACGAGGTCCAGGAAGCGACGCGGCAGTTCGTAACGCGCGAACTGGTCTACCTGGTGAATCAGAGCACGAGCTGGAAGGGGCAGGGATTGGCGGTCGGGCGCGTGTCGCTGGCATCGAACCGGATCAGTATCGAACTGCTCAACACGGCCGCTGGTTCCCTTGGGGCCGCGAGTGTGCCGGCTGGCTGGTGGCGAGCACCCGCGATCCCGGCTGGCTGGCGCTGCTGACCCAGGAGCAGCAGCGGGCGCTCAACACGGGCCTGGCGACGCTGTACAAGTTGGCCGGTGTCGATCTGGTCCGCGAGCAGCTGCGCTTGAACCTGCCGCCGCAGGCGGTCTCCTACGACATTCACCGCACAAGGCTGGCGGTGTGGGTGGATCGACGCCACGGCAACGCCATCTTCTACGATTTGCAGGATCTCGAAGGAACGCGACCGCCGATGACCGCGGACGGCAAGTTCACCGCGGACTGGCCAGTGATCGACCCGCGCCGCCTGGCGTTTGCGTTGCTGCCGCTGTCGTGGGAGCAGCTGGTGGGGAACTGGCGTAAGGACCAGGAAGGCCAGGGCCACCCGCAGCTGGTGAGCCGCGGCGTGGAGCTGGACCTGCTCGGGCCGGCGCTGCCGCCGCCAGCGCCCCCACCCGCGCCACCGGCGCTCCCCTCCGACACCGAGGCGTGATTCGTGGCACTCGGGGTGCTGGATCGCCGCAGGCGAGTGCCCCTCTGGAGTTTGGCAGGTGCTGGCCTGACCAGCCGGCTTACGCCGGCCGTTCGCCAGCACCTGCCAAAATCGCGAAGGGCGCCTCGGGTTGCTGTGGCTTTGCGACGAAACGCCGGTTTGTCCCCATCCCAACCTATTCCTCCCAGCACGCCACCGGGTCAGCCCAGAAAAAGCGAGGTTTGGAGTAAAGCCGGTTGCTCTAGGAAGCAATTCCGGCAGAAGGTACACTACCGCGCTGGATGGCACTGGTCGAGG
This sequence comes from Gemmataceae bacterium, assembly GCA_035637055.1. GTDB lineage: Bacteria > Planctomycetota > Planctomycetia > Gemmatales > Gemmataceae > DASPXY01. The sequence continues at coordinate 3,234 of DASPXY010000897.1, forward strand.
AGGATCCTCGTGGCCGACAATCCTAGCGACCTGGTGGTCGAGACCTACAAACTCACGAAAATTTACCAGAACCGCCAGATCGCCCTCAACGACGTCACCCTGCGGATCGAGCCTGGCTGCGTCCTGGGCTTGCTCGGCCCCAATGGCGCCGGCAAGACGACGCTGCTGCGCCTGATCCTCGGCTTGCATCGACCGACCGCCGGCTGGGTGAAACTCTTCGGCCAGACGATGACGCCCAACGCCGCCGCGCTACGCTGCCGTATCGGCTACATCCCGACCAATCCGCAGTTCCCGCGCGGCATGACGCCGATTACCTATCTCGACTACATTGCCCGGCTGTTCGGTCTGCCTGCGAGTGTCCGCAAGCCGCGCCTCGCGTCGCTGATCCGGGCGGTCGATCTGCTCAACGCCAGCGGCGACGCCATTGCCGGCTTCTCGAACGGGATGACTGCTCGTCTCGCCGTCGCCACCAGCCTCATCAACGAGCCGGACCTGCTCATCTGGGACGAGCCGACGCACGGCCTCGACCCGGAAGCGCGGCGCAGCATGCTCGAACTGATCAAGACACTGGCGCGCGAGAAGACCTTGATCGTGTCGAGCCACAATCTCAGCGATATCGATGAGGTGTGCAACCATGCGGCGGTGTTGAGCCGTGGCCACCTGATTTACTGTGGTTCGTTGCAGGATTTGAAGGGCCGCATGCGCCGCGACCATTACGAGCTGGACCTGGAGGGCGATCAAAAGGCAATCACCAAGGCGGCCCAGACGATTCGAGGCTTTGCGGAGTTGAAATCGGCAACACTCCGGCAACGGCGATTGGAACTGGTGATCAACGAGGAAGCGAACAACACGGGAGTGCTGGCCAACGTGTTCATGGCGCTGGCGGACAACAAGTTGATCCTGGTCAGTATTCGCAGTGTCGGTCAGCAGACCGAGCAGGCGTTTCTGGATCTGGTGGAGAAGGAAGAGTCGCGTGGCTTCGCCCGGGCGTACAAGCAGCAGCCGGACGCGGAAGCCGCCTGATCGACAAGCCCACGGGTCACTCCTGTTGTGGCACGGTCTCCTGACCGTGCCACGGCTTTTGACCGCAGGTCTCCCTGAACCCAGAGGAGACCTGCGGTCAGGCCAAGTGGCACGGTCAGGAGACCGTGCCACAACATGTAACCCGTGGGCTTCTGAACTACGGAAGAGCAAGCATGGATGCACCGGCCCCCGCCGCCAAACCGTACAAGGTCAACCGCTTCCTGCCCTACTGGGCGGTGTTTCAGGCGGACGTACACAGCACCCTGCACAGCTGGATCTATCGCGTCTGGGTACTGCTGTCACTGCTGGCGGCGATCGGCTGTCTGCTCTACCGCTTCGGTGCCTATCGCATCGCCAGCATCCGGGCGTCGGCGCCGGAGCTGATGAGCGAGTTACTGCACTGGACCGTTCTCGGCAGCGTCACGCTCATCATCATCCTGACTGGCGGCAGTATCTCGGCGGAGCGCGGCACACTCGCCGACTCGGTCCTCAGCCGCGGCATCAGCCGGCACCAGTATTTCCTCGGCAAATGGCACGCCCGCCTCGCCGCCATTCTCGGCACCTATTTCCTGCTCGGGGCGCTGGTGCTCGTGGGTAGTTTCCTCCTGCTGCACGACGAGGAACTCTCCCTCTCCGGCAGCATCGCGGCTCTGTGTACCGTGGCGTCGCTGCTTGCCATTGTCATCACCTGCGGCGTGACCATCAGCGCCGTTTCCACCAGTACCGTCCTCGGCATCGGGGCGCTGTGGATGGTGTTCTACGGCACCAGTTTCTTGCTGTCGCTGCTCCCGGCCAAGTACCCTTCGCTCGACCGCGCCCTGCACACCTTGCCGAACATGCTGCGCGGTCTGTACGACCCCGACACGGTTCTGCGCTTGATCGTGGGCTCGGGATTGGTATCGATCGTCATTGCCGCGCTCGGCGCGTTTTTCTTCTCGCGCCGGGACGTTTGAGGAGTCAACTCGCTTTGGCATCGGGCGGGCGATCACTGTGGCGGCTGCGAAGCATCACATTTTCAGAGACTGTCACCCCCCGAAGGGGCACCCAGGCCGACAGTCGAAGCTG
>DASPXY010000898.1:0-4143 GCA_035637055.1 Gemmataceae bacterium
GCGCCGAGGCCATCGCTGCCGCCCGTAGCGGCACGGCGGCCAGCAGTAAGCCCAATACGGCGCTCGAGAACCATGATCTCATCAATGCGCCTCCACTGCTCCGCGCTTGCGTTGGGCACTCGCCCACTTGTCGGCCGACTCTGAGACTATCCCTTGAAACGCGCCGGTGTGGCCCCGGGGGACGCAACCTGTCGACCGTTCCTGCCTCAGCGGGGTGGCCCCCGGGACGCCGCCAACTCACGGGTCGCGCCCATCGTATGGCAACCGGCAGGAAGTGTCGTTCACGAACCCGACCGAAACGGGCGCCAAAGTCGCACCGCGCCGAAGACTGGCTGGATCTTAGAGAGCACCGCGAGGTACAAGGCCGGCTTCGCCCAAGCGTTGGAGGTCCGTCAGGGCAGCGACGTCGTCGATGGCGCGCCGCACAAGACCACCGACCGCCAAAGAAGTGCCGTCGCCGGTGCACTCAGCCGTCGCCTGCACTCGGACACGCGGCCGTGTAGACCAGGCACGCAGCAGACAGAGCCCTGGTGTGGAAAGCGGCCGGCCCGCCACGCCTCGAGTATACCGGCCTTTCCTCGCAGCCTGATCTCGTTCAGATACATCCGCGACAACGACGCTATCCCTCACTTTGGTCCTCTGGGTCCTTTCTGGAGAGGGTGGGGTGAGGGGTGAGGGCTACATGTGCCAGGTCGTGCTCGCCCGCATAATCCCGCGCCCGTCGACGCCTGGTCGGGTGCGTGCGGCGCCTAGCAGCATGAAACCGGCTCACGTCGGGCGCGTTGTACTGGCGAACACAGTATGTTCGCTACTGGGAGGACTAGGTTGAAGAAGCTCTGGCCTATCCTGGCGCTGGTGCTGGCAGCCGGCGTGCTGCCGCCCGGTGCCGCAGCCGCCGGCCCCGACGAGGGCCCGGCCGCGAGCCCCGAGTATGGGGCCGCGGTGTTCCTGCTCGGACATCCCGAAACCACGCCGCGAGACATCCAGCTGATGCAGGCGGCCGGCTTAGGCTGGGCCAGGCTCGACATTCCCTGGCGGAGCATCGAGCCGAGCTGCAAGAACTGCTATGACTGGGATGACCTCGACCGGGTCGTGGGTGCCCTGAGCGTGGCCGGCATCAAGATCATGGCCCGCATCGACCATTCTCCGCCCTGGGCGCGAGTGGCCCCCGCCGAGAACGGCCCGCCGGACGATATGTTCGACTACGCCGACTTCGTCCAATCGGTTGCGCGGCGCTACCGGGCCGACTCACCCAAGGGGACCATTCAGGCGATCCAGGTTTGGAACGAGCCGAACCTCAATCGCGAGTGGGGCGGGGCGCTGATCAACCGCGATCAGGCCAAACAGTACATGTACATGCTCAAGCAGACCTTCCAGATGGTCAAGGAGGTCGATCCATCCAAGATCATCATCAGTGCCGGGCTATCGCCGACCGGTACCAACGACGGCACCGCCCAGCCGGACGACGTCTACCTGGACTGGCTGTACAAGGCCGACCTGGCCCTATACTCGGACGTGATCGGCATGCATGGGGCTGGCTACAACCACGCCCCCGAAGCCGACCCGGGCTCGGACCCGGCCTATCCCCACCCGTCGTTCTACTTCCGCCGCATTGAGGGACTGCGGGCGATCATGGAGGCCAACGGCGACGCCGGCAAGCAGGTCTGGCTCAACGAGTTCGGCTGGACGACCGATCCGATTCATCCCGACCGGACCTTCTACGCCGTGACGCCCGACGTCCAGGCGGACTACATCGTGCGGGCATTCAAGTTTGCTCGCGAGCGGTGGGCACCCTGGATCGGCGTGATGTTCGTGTGGAACATGGCCGACCCGACCTGGACTCAGGACAACGAGCAGTACTGGTGGAGCATCACCAACCCTGACGGCACGACGCGACCCGCGTATGACGCGCTCGCGGGCGCACGCGCGAGTGGTCTGCTGCCGTAGGCTTAGCCGCGCTACCCGAGTCATCCTGTAGGGGCACGGCATGCCGTGCCGCTCACGTGCAGGGCCGGTACCTCCTACACCGTGCGCCGTGGCTGGCGCTGAGCCTCGGAGTTGGAGTCGTCGTGCTGTTGACCGCGGTCATCGCTGTGCCAGGCGGCCCGAGCGCACAGTTCGTCGCCGCATAAGAAGCCGCACACGTTGGTCCATCCGCCGATGAATGCGGAGTTGCGCCACGGTCATCCACTCACGACTTCGATCAAGAACTAAAGCCGGCTGTTCGGCCGTACTTCTAGGCTAGCACCGCGTCTCGGTTGAGCACGTCGACGACGACTGGCTCGTTCGCGACCAGCAGCGGCACCGGGCGCTTTTCCCGCGGCCCCGGTTGCGCCGGCGAGGAAGATTCGCATGCTACTGGGAGCGCTCGCGTCGACCATGGCTGCGCCAGGGTGCCAGGGCCTGATGAGGCGCCCGGCACCCTAGCGCAAACACTACCTCACAGCCAACCTCATCCCACGCGCGCCACCATCACCCGGGGGCCGCGCCTTGCGTGCCGACATAGACCCCGTACAGAGACTGGCTGGCCGCCATGAACAGTCGGTTGCGCTTGGGGCCGCCGAAGGTGATGTTGCCGGTGATCTCCGGGATCCGGATGCGCCCGATCAACTGGCCCTGCGGTGTCCAGACGGTCACGCCGCTATAGCCAACAGAGCGGCCGGCATTGCTCGAGACCCACAGGTTGCCGTCGACATCGACGCGAACGCCGTCCGGCCCACACTTGACGCCGTCGATCATGAAGTCGCTGAACTGCTGCTGGCTGGAGAGTGTGTTGTTATCTCCCACGTCAAAGACGAACATGTTGCCCTGGCCGCCGGGCCCGGTATCGCCTGGCCCCTTACCCGTGCTGATGACGTACAGCTTCTTGTAGTCTGGGGAGAAGCACAGCCCGTTGGGATCCGGGACTTGATCGTCGACAACGACCGCGTCGAGCCTGCCACTCGGGTCCCAGCGGTACACCTGGGTCGGCAGTTCCCGCTTGGCACCGCCCTGCTCCGCTGGCTGGCCAGCCCTGGAGTTGAGGTGGCCGCTGGTGTTGCTCGGCCCCCCGGCCGTGTCCGGTTGGCCTTCGTACAGCTGCCCGCCGTAGGGCGGGTCCGTGAACCAGATGCTGCCATCGGGATGCGGAACCGCGTCGTTGGGCGAGTTGAGCCGCTTGCCGTTCCACGCGTCCGCGATCACCGTCACCGAGCCGTCCAGTTCGTAGCGGACGACACGGCGGGTCAGGTGCTCGCACGAGATCTGGCGGCCCTGGAAATCGAAGGCGTTGCCGTTGCTGTTGTTCGACGGCGCGCGGAAGACGCTCACGTGGCCGTCGTCTTCGATCCAGCGCAACTGCCGATTGTTGGGGATGTCGCTCCAGAGCAAATACTGGCCCTGGGCGTTCCAGGCGGGCCCCTCTGCCCACAGGATCGGCTTGCCGTTCACCGGCCCGTTCCACAGGCGCTGTATCGACGTGTTGGGCTGGATGAGGCCGCCAAACTTCGGGTCGATGGTCAGGATGTCCGGGTCCGTGAAGTAGGTGGTGGGTGCAGCGTTGGGGCCGAAGTCGCGTGGCGGGCTGGTGACGGTGCTTGGGGGCGCGGCGGGCCCGTTGGGATTGGCTTGGCCCCTGGCGACAACAGGAGCGACGGCCGCGGCACCAGCGGCCGCCACGATGGCCTTAATGACTGTGCGCCGCGACACCAGGCCGCTGTCTCGTCGAGAGTCCGCTTCTCGTGTCATGAGATGCACCTCGCTTTGATTCGTCGTGAAGAGGCTAGAGCGTCTGCGGGTAGACGTCGTGGCGCGGGTCTAGGGCGGATGCCAAGGACGCTCGGCTGGCGACCTACGGCCGGGCGCTGCCGCAGCCCAGGGTGGACAGGCAGCCATGCCGAGGAGATCGAGCAAACGTCGGGTTACGGCGGGCGTCGCCTCCTGACGGCTCGCGCTCGTGCCCGGACGACGGCCACGCCTGCAGCCGGAAGCTCCCAGCAGGCACAACACGGGATCGTCTGTCCTCTCGTCCCCCAGGACGGAGCCAAGAGTGCACCGCTCCGCGTCACCGTCTATAGCCCAGCTAACTACAGTCCGGCTAGCTTGTCAATCCCATGGCTCACTTTGGTGACTGTTCCCGTTAGCCGTCGATTCGCCGGGGTGTGG
>DASPXY010000899.1:0-2104 GCA_035637055.1 Gemmataceae bacterium
CAGCAAGTCGGGCGGGACTCTGGAGACGGCGGCGGCCTACCGCGCCTTCCGCCGCGAGGCGGTCGAGTTCTACGGCTCGCACTCCGACCGGCTGCGCGAATTGGTCGTCCCGATTACCGGGGCCACCGGCAAACTGCGCGAGCTGTGCAAGGCCGACGGCTACAAGGACGAGGACATTTTCACGATCCCCGACAACGTCGGCGGCCGTTTCTCGGTCTTCACGCCGGTCGGCCTGCTGCCGGCGGCGGTGATGGGCCTCGATGTGCGCGCGCTGCTGCTCGGCGCCCAGGCGATGACGCGCCGCTTTCTTGAAGAACCGTTTGAGCGCAACCCGGTCCTGCAATACGCGGGCATCAACTACCTGATGCACACGCAACGGGCGACGCCGATTCGGGTGCTGTCCATCTGGTCGAAGAAGCTCGAAGCGCTCGGGTTGTGGTACGACCAGCTGCTGGCGGAGAGCCTCAGCAAGCACGGCCAGGGGCCGACACCGCTGACGACGGTGCAGACGCGCGACCTGCACTCGCGCGGCCAGCAGCATCAGGAGGGGGTGCGCGACAGGATTATCAACAACCTGGTGGTCAAGACGCCGCGCTATCCGCCCATCATGATCGGCATGGCCGATCGCAACGAGGATGACCTGAACCAGTTCAACCGCAAGGGTTTGCCGGACGTGATGGATGCGGCGCTGCGCGGCACCAATCAGGCGTACTACGACGCGGCCCGGCCGACCGCCGACCTGGTCGTGCCGACGGTGTCGGAGCACACGATGGGGCAACTGCTGCAGATGTTGATGCTGGCGACAGTCGTGGAGGGCCGCTTGATGGGCATCAACCCGTATGGGCAACCCGGCGTCGAGGCCTACAAGAAGAACATGAAAGCCCTCTTGAAAGGTTAAGAGTTGGCTCGGAAGACGGCGGGGATAAACCCCGCCGCTCGTTAATGTTACGTCCACTTGTTCCCAAACTCCGTTTGGGAACGAGTGGCCATACGGCAGCGCAACTTCAGTGCTCCCGCTTCCGGTGCATCCCAGCAAGCGCATCTCGCCCTTCCACCCCTCTTCCACCTCCTCCCGCCATCGCTTCATTCCGGTCCAGCGAACCTTCCGTCTCTCATCCCGGCAACCCTACACAAATGAGAATTTTGCACAGATTGGAAAAATTAGTTGACTTTGGAATTTGGGGTAGGTAGATAAGCTTTTCTATTTAGGACGTTCGGGATGTCTACACAGACTGTTCCCATGGTTTTCGCCCGTTGCAGGAGGATGAAGATGCTACACCGACTGATGAGCCTGGCAGTCCTCGGAGCAACACTGTTGTTCTTCGCGGGCAGCACCGATGCGCGCGGCCGCAAAGGCTGCTCGGGAGGGTCGGGCGGCCACGGCCGCCACGGCTGTTCCACCGGCGGCTGTTCCACGGGGGGCTGCTCGACCGGCTTTTGTGGCACCGGGTACGGCGGAGCGGGCTATGCGCCGCAGGGTTGCGGCGTGCCGTACATGGCCCCCGCTGGGGGCGGCATGAGGATGGGCATGGCCCCTGGGAGCGGTGATTACGTCGCGGTGGCGGCACCGGCGAACCTGATGATCACGCTGCCGGCCGACGCCCGGCTCCTCGTCGATGGCTACGAGACGAAATCGACCTCGGACCAGCGCCTGCTCGTGACCCCCGACCTCGAACCCGGCCGCGAGTACCGCTACACGCTGACGGCGGAAGCGCCTCGCGAGGGCGGGATGCAGCGCGTAACGCGGACCGTGACTGTCCGCGCTGGCGAACAGACCAGCGTTCTGATCCAGTTCCCCGAGACCGTGGCTTCCCGGTAAGCTCTCCGGAAGCGCCCCGGCGTGCGGTGACGCTTCGCCGCACGCCGGGAGCCCTCAATCGTGTCCACCGATGTACAGGCGCAGCATCCGCTCCCACGCCGGCCAATCGTGAGCGACCCCATCCCAGATACGGAGCGCATGCCAGACGTCCTTGCTCCAGAGGATCTGCGAGAGCTGCTCGTTCGTGCCGCGCACCGGGTCGTTGCGACCGACCGCGAGAATGATGTCCTGCTCCCGCAGCGCTTCCAGGCGGCTTGGCTCCTGCTCGCCAGGGACGAAGGCACA
>DASPXY010000900.1:0-2773 GCA_035637055.1 Gemmataceae bacterium
ACCTGAGAAGCCCAGCGGCGCCGGGGTCGGGGCCATTTGCGGCTGGGTGACGGGTTCGTCGGTGCGGTTGCGATTCTCGGCGGGCAGTGTCTGGCCGCGGCTGGCGACCAGGGCAGGAGCAGCCCGGACAGGTGGCTCTTCGATGAAGTGGTGCGAGCGGAGCAGGATACCGCCCCGATCCGGGTTCGCGACGGCGCTCGGTTCGGGCTGGTTGGGCTGTTCCGTGGAGAAGACGTGCCAGCGCGGCCCGACGAGGCTCAGCACAGGAAGGGCCAGGAGGCTGACAAGGGCACTCACCCAGACAAGATGCCGCACCGCAGCCGAGGCGCGGCGCAGCGCCAGCGCGGCGACACAGGCGATGGCGAGGATGACCGTCCCCTTGACGGCGGTTTCGAGGAGGATCGGCGCTAACGCGGATGGGGTGAGGGACATGGGCACTTTCCTTTCTTGCGGGCCTGGCGGATGAGGTCGGCGAGGGGCTTGAGTTCATCGGCGGACAGGTTGCTGGCCTCATCGCCGAGATGGGCGGCGACGGCCTTTGCGAGCGAGCCGTCGAAGAAGGTCTGCAGGACGCGGCGCAGGGCGGAGCGGCCAGCCTGGGCGCGCGGCCGACTGGGCAGGTAGACATAGGCGAGCCCTTCCTGCCGATGAACGAGATGGCCTTTCTCTTCGAGGATGCGCAGGAGGGTGCGGACGGATGTCTTGGTGGGCGGATCGGGCAGGTCGGCGAGAACCTCTGTAGCGGTGGCTCGACCGCGGCGATAGACGATGTCCATGATCTGCCGTTCGCGGCGGCTGAGTTGCTCCGGCGCTCGGTCGGCCATAAAGCGGCCTCCACACGGAAAAGAGAACGGGCGCTTCGTGGCGATGGGCAGAAATGTACCCGCTTGGTGGGGCCGTGTCAAGCGGAGACTGGCGAAAATTTTAGCCGGTCTGGAAAGCGCTTGCAATCCGGTCTGGTGCTGCTCATCTTGCGATGAACGACCTAGGAGGTGCGACAATCATGGCAGGCGTGCGGGCGTTCACGGAGTTGTTATGCTGGCAGCCGGATCCCCAAAGCCGCCAGCCGTTCCCGCAACTCCCCACCCTGCCGGTAGACAATCCCATGCCAGCCGCACGCCCTCGCCCCCTCGACGTTCGCCGGCAAATCGTCGATAAACACGCACTCCTCCGCGGCGCAACCTGCCAACCGTTGGCAGTGCTCGAAAAAGCCGGCGCGCGGCTTGCGCACGCCAATCTCGCACGACAACACCAGAGCCTCGAAGTGACTCAGCACGTCCTCGAACTGACGGCAGAAGTGACGCGCGTGCAGCGCGTTGGTGTTGCTGCCCAGCAGCAGTCGGTAGCGCCCCGCCAGCGCCGGCACCAGGGCGCAGACCTCCTCATTGGGCCAGAAGATGTCGGCGCAGGCGCTGGCCAGCAGTTCGTCGTCGCACGACAGCCGGCATAACTCGCGAAAACGCTCTAAAAACTCCCGAATGCTCAACCGGCCTGACTCGACCGCGTCCTCCAACTCGCTGTCGTAGATCGCCGCGTACATCGCCTCCGGCGTCAGGTCGGTGTAGCGCGCCAGCTTGTTCAGCGTCCGAAAGTGGTCGAAAAAGGCCACCACATTGCCGAAATCAAACACGATCGCTTTCATGACATCCTTTCCGTCAACGAAAACGCCCACGGGCCGCGGCCCGTGGGCTGGCACGAGTCACGGCATCACTTGCCCGTTTCGGGCATTTTCATCAGGTAGGCACTATTGAACTCTGGCGCCGGCGTCGGCCGCCCGCGCGGACCGGCGCCCAGCGCCAGCAATTTCCCGTCGGGCGCCACCGCCACCGAGTAGAAGATCCCCAGCGGCATCTCCTCGCCGTGCAGCAATTTGCCCGCCGCCGGATCCCACACCGCCAGATAGCCCTTGTTGAGCGGCGCGTCGCCAACGCTGACCAGGCGCTTGCCGTCCGGCGTGTAGCGCAGACCGTACACCCAGCCGGGGTGCGACTGCGGCGCGGTGAGCGAACGCCGCTTCAGCTTCGGGTTGTCGAGGTTGTGCGCCAGCGAGGCATCGGCAATGTTCCAGATCTTGACAACGCGCTCCAGGCCGGCCGAACCGCTCGCAATCTGCTTGCCGTCGGGACTGAAGGCGAGGCTGTAGACGGCATCTTCGTGGCCCTTGTCGAATGCCTTGTTGTCCAGGCTCGCCAGCAGCGTGCAGGGCGCCACGAGCGGCCCCTCCCGGTGCGGCGAGCCGAGCAGGCCGATCATCCGAGCGGCGACCTGGTGCGACGGCCGCAGCGGGATCGTCTTGAATTCACGGATCAACGCCCCCGTGTTCGCGTCCCACAACTTGACGATCCCGTCGTAGCCGGCGCTGGCGAGTTGCTTGCCGTCCGGCGAAAAGACGACCGAATACACCATCGTCGCGTCCTTCGTCGAGTGGGCGTTGATCTCGCGCAGCTGCACGCCCTTGACGAGGTCGAAGAAGCGCACCTTGCCGTCGTGGCCGCCGCTGGCCAGCGTGGGCGCCGTCGGATGGAACGCGACGCTATCCACATGGTTCGGGTGTGGGAAGTTTCTGACCGGGGTGTCGCCGGCGACCTTCCACCCCCGCACCATCTTGTCGGTGCCGGCCGACCACAGCGTCACGTTGTCGGCGGCGAAGACCACGTCCGTCGCGCCCTCGCCGTGCGCAAAACTCTGTAGCGGCGACAGGAATGTTGGCGGGAGCGGCTGCCCCGGCGTGTAGACGGTGTTCCAGACCACCAGCGAGCGATCGGTACAGCTG
>DASPXY010000901.1:0-3768 GCA_035637055.1 Gemmataceae bacterium
CTCAACGAGCGACTCACCCTGGCGGGCTGGATCGCCGAAAGCTTCGCCACTGGGGACGGCGGCACCATCGGCAACGACACCGTGCGCGAAATGGTCGAGGCCATCGCGCCGTGGACGCCGGCCGAGGAGACGACCCTCATGCCGCCCCTGACTGTTGCGCTGCTCGCGGCCTGGAAGCAGATTTGCGACAATACGGAGGACCGGCCGCAGCAAGCCGGAGCGGCCGAGGTCGCCGCGGTCCTCGGCACCAGTGCGGCCAACTGGCTACAGCAGGTTTTGCGCGGCCGGGTGCGGCTGGCGTGTCTCCTCGGCGCCGCAGCGGCCCGCGAGTTGTTCCCGTACTGGCCGCCCACGCCGTTCGCCCAGGCCGCCGCCAGAGAGGAGGGCAAGCCGTGAGCAAGCCTCTTCTCCCGGCTTCGGGCGAGTTTGCCCGTGACCAGCACGCCCGCGAGCACCTGTGCGACCACGTGCTGACGCGGCCCGAGGCCCACGACTGGAGCCTGATCTTGCCCGGCTATGTCGCCCTCGTTCCTCCTACCGACGACGCCCGCCTCGCCGCGGTTGCCTCCTCACTCTTCTCTCCCGCCCCTGCTGCCGAAGGGGTAGAATTGCTGAAGGGCTATCTCGCGAGTCTGCGACAGGCCGTCGACGATGCGCTGCAGCTGGACTGGTGGTGGGAGGAGCGGGATGGGAGCTATCCCGAGTGGCATGGGCTGGGGCTGACGGGCGTCTATGTGATCTGGGACAGGCAGGTGCTCAGGACCGGTTTTCTGCCCCGCTCGGCGGAATACCCCGCGGAGCCGGCGGATCGCCTGAAGAATCCACTGCCGCGCCGGCGTTATGATAAAAGGATGCCGGGCGTCCCGGCGGACACGGACGAAGAGCGTTACTTGCTCTTTCACGACAACTTCCTGCTGGTCCAGAACGCTTACGAGGACGCCTGCGATCGAAACGCCGTCCATGCCTGGGGCAGCAAAGTGTTCGTTACCAGGCCGCCGCGCATTACGAAGTGGACGCAGTTATTGGCGGGGCGCCCCGCGTCCGCTCGATCTGAGGAGCCACCACGATGACCGACCTCGCCACCAAGCGTGAAGTGATCCTGGAGCGCGCCCTCGGGCTGGTCGAAGACTGGGCGGATTGGCAGGGCCATCCCACGCAGGGGCCCCGAACCGCCCGCGACCTACTCGCCATGTGGGGGGCGCTGGCGCGTCTGTATCGGCCGGACCAGCTCCCTGCGGAAGCGGCTCCCCTTTCGGAACTGCTGCAGAGGGAAGCGCCTGCGATCCTCCTCGCAGCCGCCCAGGCGCCAGGAGCATCCGCCTGGCTGGAACGCGCTCACGAACTCGATAGGGCGTGGGATTTCGCCACCGACCGGGAAGCAGTGCGCGACCTGGAGTTTGCTGCCGTTACCCTCTTCGATGAACTGGATCGCATTTCTCTCGCGGCGTGCATGGCTCCGCGGCTCGCTTCGGAAGCCCCCACGGCGGAGCCGTGGGCGACATGGCGACGGCAGGTGGCCGCGGCGGAAGGTTGGTTCGCGGGTCATGTGGATGCCTTTCTGCCGGTGGCGCCCCTCGCAGGAGCGACCCTGGCGGCGTGCCGCCCGGACCTGGAGGAAGACGAGGCGCTGTGGGACACGGTCCTCAAGCACCGTTTGCTGGAGGAAACCGCCGAAGAACTGGAGGCCGTGCCCTCTTTCCAGCGGCTCTCGGAGTCGGACAAGCAGGCCGTTCAGACCAAGGTCGATCACGGGCGCCCGAATGGGATCCCGCGGATTGTCCCGACCCGGCGACAGGGTCGGCAGCTGCAGGCATACAGCCGCGACGTGCTGCCGCAGGCGCGCATCGCGGCGGCGCCTGCGGTGGCGGAGATCCCCGAAACCCAGGCGCTCAGGCTGGTTTCCCCGGGACGGAGGTTCGAGGCGCGGATCCTGCTCCCCGCGGTTGTGGGTGCCCGCGAAGAGTTGGTGCGCGTGAACTGCTACGATGTCGCCGGCGGTGACCCGGCCCTGCCGCTGGCCGGTGAAACGGCTTGCCTCGCCGGGGTCGAGCGCCAGCTGGACGAGCGCGCCCGGGCCGACTTCACCTTGCAACAGCTGCGCGACACCGGCGAGGATCTGTTCCTCGAAATCGCTGGCGAACCCTGGACGCCCGAGCCCAGCCCATGACCGCACAGCTTCCCCCCGGCCGGCTCCTCGAACTGTTCCGCAAGCCCGTAGACCGCTTGACGGCGCGGGATGCCGCCGACCTCGCCGGCCATCTCGGCCCCGCCGCCCCCTGGCTGCTGCCCGACGCACTGCTGCCCCGTTTGGCCGACGAAGCCCCCGCCTTCGCCTCCCTGCCCCGGCCCTACCGCCCGAAGTTGCCGGACGTTGCCGGAGCCTGCGGCGTTCTCTACGCGGTCCCCGCGGTGTACCGGCTGCTTCGGCCCGCCTTCCTCCTGCCGGTCCAGTGGCGCGAGGGCGCTACCCACGACGGCGGACTGCCCGACAAGTTGCACGACCTTGCCGGGCGTGTCCGCCGTCATCTCAACCTGGACGGCGTGTGGTCCTTGCATCGATTGCCGCCTTTTGACCGCCTCAATCTTGCCCATTTCGACGATGTGCTGGAGCACGAGTCGGGCTGGGCGCCACTGGCCGGCGGGCTCTATTTGCGGGCGCACGGCGGCAGGCCGTGTCCGGATGTGTGGGCCACCGGCCGTTGGGATGGCGACTGCGGCGTTGTGGACGTCGGTGGCCTCGAAGCCAAGGCGGCCCTGGCCTGGGAATGGGGGGCCACGAAGCTCTTCGTCCCCGAACGCCAGGCCAGGACGGTCGCGATGGACCTGATATTTGGCAAGTTGTACAGCGGCCTGCGCGCACCGGCTGACGCCCTGCGGGACTACCGGGCCGCTCTCGACGCGATGCCCTTGCGGGAGGACTCGCAGGACGAGCGCTTGCGTTTCTACTTCCGCCAGCCGGAACGCCACCCCGCCACGACCGCGTTCTACCGCAGCCACTTCCTGCCCGAGATCATCCGACAGCGTCGCGACCAGCTTGTCTGCGACTATCCAGGCTGGGCGCCGACTCATCTCGTCACCGTGGTCAGCGGCAGCCCTGAGTTGATCCTGCTCGCCGCCCGCGCCCTCGATGTGCGCTACTGTGTGCTGCTCTACACGAAGGCCGAGGACGGCACGGACGAGGAGCGGAACCCGATGCGTCGGCAAGCGCACGAGATCGCCAGGGAGCTGCGGGACACCTCGCCGATCAAAGAACCCTTGTGTGCGTCGTTTTCCAATAACGACTGCATGGCGGGAGAAATGTGGCACCACATTGCCGCCTTCGCCCGAGACGTCTCTGACGAGCACCTGGCCTTCGACGCCACCCCCGGCAGCAAGCTCATGACCCTGGCACTCGAGCAACTGGCCCGCCGCTTCCGGCCCGGCGCCTCTCTGGTGTACGTGCGCTCCCGGATGGAGCACCAGCGCGTGATCCCCTTCACCGAGTACCTGCACCGCTGGCAGGGCAGCGGCACGAACGGCCCGTTCGCGACTCTGACGGTCGAAGCCCACGCCTGAACGGGAGGGGCTGTCGGCCCCGCCCACAGCCGCACCGTCTCCACCGTGAGCCGTCCTCCAAGGCCTCGAACCCACCCAACCGGTTCGGGATCTGACTTGAGCCGCGAGTCTGCTCGCGCTTGCCCCGCCGGGAATACGGACAGCTGGGCTGGAGAATGACCATAACACCGCGTTTTTTGGTGGTGGGTCGGCAATGTTGCCGACAACGCCGCA
>DASPXY010000902.1:0-4012 GCA_035637055.1 Gemmataceae bacterium
CCTTGACGGCCCGCGCCGCCAGCAGGGCTGCCTCGTTGACAAGGTTGGCGAGGTCCGCGCCGGCCGAACCGGGCGTCAGGCGGGCTACGTGCCGAAGATCGACGTCGGGGCCGAGCCGCACGTTGCGGGCGTGAACCTTGAGGATCGCCTCGCGGCCGGAGACATCAGGGCGATCGACGACCACGGTGCGGTCGAAGCGTCCGGGGCGCATCAGGGCCGCGTCGAGCGTTTCGGGACGATTCGTCGCCGCCATGAGGATGACGCCGCGATTGCTGTCGAAGCCGTCCATCTCGACGAGGAGCTGGTTGAGCGTCTGCTCGCGTTCGTCGTGGCCGCCAATGGCACTGCCGCCACGTGTTTTGCCGAGCGCGTCCAATTCGTCGATAAAAACGATACAATTGTGAGTGATAATGTTGTTTGAAACGAAACAGTGGTGGCGGTCCAGGCAAAGGTCATACACGTAATCGACGGGGGCCACCCGCTGGACGCAGCGGATTCGCGACCACAGTACACCAGGATGTGCCCGATCCACAAGCAGCCGGAGGTCGGTAACCACGGGAGCGTTCGCTGCCCTCCGAATGTGACGAGGGACCGCGACATAATCGGTGTTGCTCAGCTGGTCCGCACGCACCCACTCCAGCCCCGAGCCGCGCAGCACGGGGAAGAGATGATTGCCCGTGGCCTTGATTGCGCTCGTACTCGTCGTGATCTTGTACAGGTCCACGCAGGGCTTCCGCGTGATCCCAATGACTGTCGCCTCTTTCAGGCGAAAGTCCTCTGTCATGGCCGGCACCCGAACACCGAGCATGTCCTTCTCGAACATCTCCCGGATGGTCACCTGACGTCCCCCGGCGAGTGTCACGAGGGTGTCACCCGTTAGACAGGGTGCTTTACTCTCTGCTTGTCCAAAAAGGTCACGCACCCGACTCGCCCCGACCCCGACGAACATTTCCACGAAATCCGAGCCGCTGAGGCTGAAAAAGGGCACGTCGGCTTCGCCGGCGACCGCCTTCGCCAGCAGCGTCTTGCCGGTGCCGGGCGGGCCGACCAGCAGCACGCCCTTGGGAATGCGGCCGCCGAGCGCCTGATATTTCTCGGGGCTTTTCAGGAAATCGACGATCTCGCGCAACTCCGCAACCGCCTCGTCGATACCGGCGACGTCTTTGAAGGTAATTTGGAGGTCTTTTTGGGCATAAAGTTTGTGCCGGCTGCGGCCGAAGGTGAGCGGCGAGTTGCCGCCGGCGATCCAGCGGAACAGCAGGAAGCCGACCAGCACGACCGCGACGATCAGCACAAAGGACATCAGCAGCGAGTAGACGCCGCGCAAGGCCGATTCTTCCTCCTCACCCTGGAACTCGCGGCCGACGCGCTCCTTCAGCAACTTGATGAACTCGGCATCCTGCTCGACGCCTTGACGGCTGGTGCGGAATGACCGGGTCAACTCCAGGCGTGCGGACTCGGCCTTGCCGTCGGAGACGATGTCGCGGGTATCGATCTCGCCGGTGACGACCGACCTGCCGACGCGGACGTTGCGAAAACGCACTGCCGGATCCTTGGCCTTGAGGATTTGCGCCAGTTCGCCGTACTTGAGGGGGACAGGGGTCGGCTCGCGGTTGAAGAACCAGTACAGCCCGCTGCCCAGACACATCGCAATGAGGAGCAAGGTGGGACCGTTCGACCAGGGATTCTTGCGGTCTTTGCCTTTCTTCTGCACGGCTGCAGTCTCCTGGACGCTGGTGGATGTGTTGCAAAAGCTGTGCGCGAGTCTCTTGTTACTCTACGGCGGTAGCGAAGGGGGGTCAATCGAGGGGCCTACCGCTCGGATCGTGCCTTGACCAGTGGCTAGTGGTTAGGGGATAGTGATGAGTGAAGCGGTGGATGGTGGATGGTGGGTGGTGGATGGTGAAGCAGAAACAATGTCCCTTTTCACCATCCACCACCCACCATCCACCATCCACCTTGGAGAAAGCCATGACCACTGCCACCATCACGGGCCGTCACCTGATCGCGGGGCGCTGGCTGACGCCCGGCGGCCGCCATTTCGAGAGCCACAACCCCGCCCGCACGCAGGAAGTCGTCGGCGTTTTCCCCGGCGCCGCCGCTGCCGAGGCCGACCAGGCCGTCGCCGCCGCCCGCGCCGCGTATCCCGCCTGGCGCAGGACCAGTCGCATTCGCCGTGCCGAACTCTTCGATAACCTCGCGCAACTGGTCAAGCGCGACACCGACGCGCTCGCCCAGCTGATGGCCCGCGAGTGCGGTAAGGTCGTCAGCGAATGCCGCGCCGAGGTCATCGAAGGCTTGCACATGATCCAGTACGTCTTCGGCACGGGACGCATGCCGACCGGCGAGGTGCTGGCCTCGGAGATCGCCGAGAAGGACGCCTTCATGCGCCGCAAGCCGTGGGGCGTCGTTGCCGTCATCACGCCGTGGAATTTCCCCTTCGCGGTGCCGCTGTGGATGCTCGGCCCCAGCCTGCTCGAAGGCAACACCGCCGTCTTCAAGCCATCCGAGGACACGCCCGCGATCGGCCAGAAGCTCGCCGAATTGTTCGAGGAAGCGGGGTTCCCCGGCGGCGTGCTGAACCTGGTCCACGGCGACGCCGAGGTCGGCGAGGCACTGGTCAAGAACGCCGGGGTCAATGTCGTGCTGTTCACGGGCAGTTACGAGGTCGGCCGCCGGATTCAGCAACTCTCGGCCGATCTTCATGACCGCATCGTCGCGGCGGAGATGGGCAGCAAGAGCGCCGTCATCGTCTGCGAGGACGCCCGGCTCGACCTGGCGGTGACCTGCGCGATCATCAGCGGCTTCAAGACCAGCGGCCAGCGCTGCGTGTCGGCGGGGCGAATCCTCGTCGCCGAGAAAATCTTCGATCGTTTCGCCGAGCAGTTCGTGGCGACGGCGAGGCGGCTGCGCATCGGCGACCCGCTCGACGCCGGCAACTTCACCGGGCCGGTGATTCACCGCGGCGCCGTCGAAAAGGTACTGAGCTACAACGACCTGGCCCGCAAGGAAGGCGCGAAGATCCTGCTCGACGGGGGCCGTATGACGGGCGGCGAACATGCCCCCGGTTGTTACCTGTCGCCGTTCGTCTACCGCATCGAGCACGGTCCGGCGGTGCGCTGCATCCGCGAGGAAGTGTTCGGGCCGCACGTGGCGCTGATCCCGTTCAAGAGCAACGAGGACGCTATCAGGATCTATAACGATACGGAATATGGCCTATCGCTGGCGGTGATCACGGAGAGCTATCGGACGATGCGCCTGATCCGCGAGGAGTGCGAGTACGGCATGGGGTACGTGAATCTGCCGTGCATCGGGGCGGAAGTGCATTTGCCGTTCGGCGGGGTCAAGAAGAGCGGCAACGGTCACCCGTCGGCGGCGGGGCTGACCGAGGCGGTGACCCACAAGACCGCCTGGACGGTCAACCATGCGGAAGAGGTCAAGATGGCTCAAGGGCTGACGGCGACCATCGGCGGACCGGATTGAGGACACCGAGTCAAGCCCACGGGTCGCGACCCGTGGGCTTCCACGGAGGCGCGTATGTGGGAGTTCGATAACTGCACAGTGCCGCAGATCAAGACCGAGTTGCCCGGGCCGCAGGCCCGGGAACTGCTTCAGCGCGACCAGCAGCATGTGTCGCCGTCGTACACGCGCATCTATCCGCTGGTCTGCGCGCGTGGCAGCGGAGCCGTCATCGAGGACCTTGACGGCAATCTCTTTCTCGATTTCACCGCGGGCATCGCCGTCACCGCGACGGGCCACTGTCATCCGAAGGTGGTCGCGGCCATCCAGGATCAGGCGGCGAAGCTCATTCACATGTCCGGCACGGATTTCTACTACCGGCCGCAGATCGACCTGGCGCAGCGTCTCGCCGAGGTGGCGCCCGGCGCCTCGCCCAAGCGGGTGTTCTTCACCAACAGCGGTGCCGAGGCCCTGGAGGCAGCGCTGAAGCTGGCGCGCTGGCACACGGGGCGGTCGCGCGCCCTGGCGTTCTTCGGCGCCTTCCACGGCCGCA
>DASPXY010000903.1:0-8273 GCA_035637055.1 Gemmataceae bacterium
TCACCGGCCGGCCGCCATTCCAGGCGGCCTCCCTCCTGGAGACGCTGGAGCAGGTGCGTTCCCAGCAGCCCGTGCCGCCGCGCTTCCTCCAGCCCAAACTCGCCCCCGACCTGGAAACCATCTGCCTGAAGTGTTTGGAAAAGGAGCCCGGCCGGCGCTACCCCTCGGCGCTGGCCCTGGCGGAAGACCTGCGCCGCCACCTCAACGGCGAAACGATCACCGCCCGCGGTGTGAACATGCTCGATCAGCTGGGGCGGCTGTTGAACCGCAGTCAGCACCTCGTCCCCGCCCAGACCTTCAACATCAACCTGCTGACGGCCGTGCTGCCGTTGCCGTTCGTTGCCCAGGTGGTCCTCTTCTTCGTCGCCAGGGATGAGCCTTTCTACCCCGTCGTCTCGCTGGCTGTGCTGGTGGGCTGCGTCACTCTCCTGATGGGATTAATGGCTCTGCTACATCGCACTACGCGTCTGGTCGAACCGAACTCCATCAATTTGTACATCTGGTCCGTCCGCGTCGGGATCCTGATTGGCCTTCCCTTGGTGGTTCTGGTGTCCTGGGCCACGACCCCCGCGGACAGGCCGTGGAATGCTCTCACAGTCTATCCCTTCTGGGCCATCCTGGCGGGCATGAACTTCTTCGGAATGGGCGGCGCGATCTGGGGCCGGCTGTACCTGCTCGGGGCGGCCTTTTTCGTGACGGCCGCTCTGATGCCGCTCCAGCTGCAGCTGGCCGCGCTTGTGTTCAGCTTCCTGCTGAGTCTGACCTTGCTGGTGCTCGGACTGCATGTGCGCCGACTACTGGCCGAAAGGAACGCACCATGACACGACTTTGGAGATCTTAAAAGGAGATAGTATGTGTCTGGGCATTCCCGGTCGCGTGGTCGAGACGTACCGCGAGCACGACGTGCTCATGGCGAAGGTCGATTTCGGCGGAGTCTTCAAGCGAGCCTGTTTGGAGCATGTGCCCGAGGCCAAGCCGGGCGACTACGTCCTGATCCACGTTGGCTTTGCGCTGTCGCGCATCGATGAGGAAGAAGCCCAGCGCGTCTTCGCACTGCTGAAGGAACTCCGGCAACTCGATGAACTGGAGGCACCGGATGGCGAAAATCCGTGATGGGGGTCTGTTCGACGTTCGCTTGTGGTGAAAAAAAAGACCCCGGCGAGGGGGACCGCCGGGGTGCGAGAGGGCGGAAGCTCACGGTTTGGGGCCCGTGAGCTTCGGGCGTCGTTCGCGCTTACTTGCGATTTCGCCAGGGGAACGGATCGACGATCTGCACGGGTTGCGTCGAGATCCGCTCGCCGAGGATGCCCTCGAAGACGGAGGCGTACAGTTTCTCGATGGGCTGCATGCAGTGAGCGGCCAGCAGCATGTCCACGCGGCCCTGGTTGCCCAGCGTCCAGCGGCGGCCCTCGCGGTCAGCGATGGGGCGGGCGCCTGCGGCGGATTTGGCGAACGAGGCGTCCGCTTGCAGGTAACGGAGCTTGACGTCGGGGCCGTCGATCGGCGCCGGCGGCAGCTTGGGCGCCAACGGCCGGCCCGTCGGATCGCGATAGGTCAGCGCGCTGTTGGGATCCTGGTCGATCACCGGGTCAAAGGTGACCGGCTCGACGACCAGGCCACTCTCGGCGCGGAGCTTGTCGGCGTGCGCCTTGCGGAAGTACGCCTTGAAAGCGGCGCCGTCGTTCTTGGCGACCTCCATCGCTTTCTTGGTGTGCTCGACGACCCACTTGGCCTCTTTGAGGAGGGTCGAGGCGTTCACGGGGCCAGCGACGCAGTGCAGGACGCGGCCGTCGGGAGCGCAGAAGTACGAGGCGACATTGCCGCCCTGTTTCTGCTTGCCGACGATGCGGAAGGTGCCGACTTTCTGGAAAGCCGAGCAGAAGTATTCCTCAATGTACTTGCCGACTTCAGGATTGGCCAATGCGTTCACACGGAGCGCTTCGGCGTTGTTTCAGGTGAAGTCGGGTTCTTCAAACAGCCCGGAAATGTGGAGGACGAAGACCAACTTCTCCTCCTTGATCGCGGCGCGGGCCGCCTCGGACGGGCTTTTGTAGAAGTGGACATTGGTGCCGTGGTCGCCGCAGGTGGCGGCTTCGGCCGGCTGTTTGAGCACCGGCGGGCGGATGGCCTTTTGGCCTTGCGCCTCGCCGGCCGCGGCGAGCATTCCCAGGGCGGGAATCAGCCCGGCGACCGTGTACAAAAGGATACGGCGCACTCGAAACCTCCTTTACAGGCAGGACACGGTGGGACGAACCGGCCCTCGGTCAATGGATCTCCAGTATACTGGCCTTTCGCCTTCAGTGGTTAGACGAAAGGAGAACGCCGGCGGATTGTTAGTTTGCGCGCTTGTTACAAAGCGCCTTTCCAACAAGTAGGACGATCGACAGCGCGGACGTGAACTGCGAGCACGAGGCAGAGGGACCGCCTGGGACATGCCAGGTGATCCTCGTGGCTCTAGCAGCGCGTTGAAAACCCCTCCCCCGGCCCCTCCCCGCAGCGGAGAGGGGGGGGCAAGACAGAAAACTCTCCCCTCTCCTTTCAGGGGAGGGGCCGGGGGAGGGGTTTTCCACGGGCGACTAGCTCAGCAGCGCCGGCACGACCTCGGCTTGCGTCACCCCCACGTCCGTCAAGCTGTCATCCCGACCTTCGTGGGGATAGGTCAAGCGCTCGTGGTCCAACCCCAGGGCATGCAGCAACGTGGCGTGCAGATCCGGAACGCGGACCACGTCCCGCACGGACCGGTAGCCGAACTCGTCGGTCGCCCCGTGGACGTATCCCTGCTTGAAGCCGCCGCCTGCCAGCCAGAGCGAGAAGGCGTGGCGGTTGTGGTCGCGGCCGTCGGCCCCCTGCGAGACCGGCAACCGGCCGAACTCCCCCGTCCACAACACGATGGTCGAATCGAGGAGCCCGCGCTGCTTCAGATCGAGGATCAGGGCCGCACTCGGCTGGTCGGTCATCGCACATAGATTGCGCAGGCGGGCCGCGTTCTGGGCGTGCGTGTCCCAGGGCTGGCCGCTCAGGAACACCTGCACGAAGCGGACGCCGCGCTCAACCAGCCGCCGCGCCAGCAGGCAGCGCCGGCCGTACTCCGCGGTCTGCCGGTTGTCGAGTCCGTACAGCCGCCGCGTTGCTTCTGTCTCCCCGGAAAGGTCGAGCACCTCGGGGACCGACGTCTGCATGCGCGCCGCTAGTTCGTACTGGCGGATGCGGGCCGCCAGTTCGGAGCTGTCGGGGTGCCGGCGGCGGTGCGCAGCGTTCAGTGTGTCGAGGAAGTCGAGTTGGTTGCGGCGGGCGGCTGCGGGCACGTCCGGCGGCGGGGTCACGTTGGCCACCGGCGCGCCGGCCGCCCGGAACATCGTCCCCTGATAGACGGCCGGGAGGAAGCCCGACGACCAGTTGGTGGTGCCGTCCACGGGCAGGCCGCCCGGATCGGAGAGCACGACATAGGCGGGCAGATCCTGGCGCAGCGCGCCCAGCCCGTAAAGCACCCACGAGCCCCAGGCCGGCCGACCGGCGAACGTCTTCCCGCTGTGGATCATGCGCAGGGCGGCCTCGTGGTCCACCGATTCGGTCGTCATCGACCGGACGAGGGTGATGTCGTCCACGATCCGGGCCGTGTGCGGCAGCAACTCGGACAGTTCGACCCCCGACCGGCCACAGCGACGGAATCGATACGGCGAGGCCAGCAGATTGCCGGCCTGGGTGTGGAAGTGGATCTCCAGATCGCCGGGGTAGCGCTGGCCGTGCCGCCGCGTCAGTTCGGGCTTGGGGTCAAACAGGTCCATCTGACTTGGGCCGCCATGCTGGAAGAGGCAGATGACGGCACGCGCCCGGGCCGGGTGGTGTGGCCGCCGCGGTGCCAGTGGATCAGCGGTAGTAGCCTGCGTCGCCGCTGCACGGGCCCCACCCTCGCGGGCAAGGAGATAGGCGAGGGCCAGCGAGCCCAGGCCGCCGGCGTAACGCCCCAGGAAGGCACGGCGGGTGAGGGCGAAGTTGGCAGGAGGCATCTTCACGGCGGGTCCTCTCGGGGGCTATCCGGAACGTAGCCGAATTCTCATGAATTCGGCTACGTTCGGGAATCGCTTCCTGGCAGACCTGGGGTCCGGGTAGCTGACCGCCGGCGCCGCCAGGGCGGGGGGATACTTGGTTGAGTATACACCGCGAACAGCGCGACGTTCACTTCCAAAAACACGCGCAGGAGTGGTGGCGGCGGTGCGGCGGTAAGCGTGAGTTCGCGGCGCCTCGCAGACCTAATTCGATTGGCTGGCCTGGGCGCCTTCGTACAATTGACTCGGAGAATCGGTCTGGGTTGCCGTGCAACAGGAGAGATGCGCACATGAAACGTCTTGCCTTTTCCGTCCCGATGCTGGCTTTTCTTTTCTTGCTCAGCCCGGCGCGGGCTAAAGCCCAGGCGCCCAAACTGACGCCCAACTCCGCGGACGAGCCGCTGGCGCGCGCTTTTTCCCTCGCCCGGAGCGCTGCTGTCCTCGACAACCAGTCGCTGGCCTGGACGCAGCAGCGCAAGTGCGGCACCTGCCATACGAATTATCCTTATCTGTTGGCGCGGCCGCTGCTCAAGGGCGACACCGCCGCGCTCACCGAGGTGCGCACGTTCTTCGAGAAGCGCATCGCCAACTGGGACAGCGGCAAAAAGGAAGACAAGCCGCGCTGGGATACGGAGGTTGTCGCGACGGGGGCAACCCTGGCGATTCAGGATGCCCTGACGACCGGCAAGCTCCATCCGCTGACTCGACAGGCGCTCGATCGGATATGGAAACTCCAACAGCCCGAGGGCGCCTGGAACTGGCTGAAATGCAACTGGCCGCCGACGGAGCACGATGACTACTATGGCGCCGTCTACGCCGCGCTCGGCGTGGGGTATGCGCCGGACCACTACGCCCAGACCGACCAGGCGAAAGCCGGTCTGGAGAAACTGCGCCGCTACTTCAAGAACAACCCGCCGCCGAGCCTGCACCACAAGGCGATGCTGCTCTGGGCGTCGCTGCGGGTGGAGCGTCTGATGTCGGACAACCTGCGCAAGTCCACCGTGAAGGAATTGCTGGCGGCGCAGCGTGCCGACGGTGGTTGGAGCCTGCCGACGCTGGGCGACTGGACCGGCCGCGACGAACGGCCCAACGATCGCCTGGCCCCCAGCGACGGTTACGCGACTGGCCTGACGATCTATGTGCTCCGTCAGGCGGGCGTGCCCGTGGCGCACGAGCAGATCCAGAAGGGCGTCGCCTGGCTGAAGCAGAACCAGCGCGAGTCCGGCCGCTGGTTTACGCGCTCGCTCAATACCGACAACTACCATTTCATCACGCACGCCGGCACCGCCTATGCCGTCATGGCCCTGAAGGCGTGTGAGTGAGTTTGGCGGAAACCCCTCCCCCCAACCCCCTCCCCGCAACGGAGAGGGGGAGCAAGCCAGAGGGCGCTTCTCTTCTCCCCCTCTCCGTTGCGGGGAGGGGGTTGGGGGGAGGGGTTTTCGACCAGAGTCCAAGAATCCGTGTTAGTTTACCCGCCAAGTTGGTGACGCGATGACGACTAGAACGACCCTCCTCAAGTGGTGTTTGTTCGCAGTGCTTTGCGTGGTTGGGTTCGTCGAGACGACCCCCGCCCGGGCGCAGCCAGCGGCCGGAAAGCGGCCCCCCAACGTCGTCCTGATCCTCGCGGATGACTTCGGCTATGAATGCGTCGGCGCCAACGGCGGCACCTCGTACCGCACCCCGAACCTCGACAAACTGGCCGCCAGCGGCATGCGCTTCACGCGCTGCTACGTGCAGCCCCTCTGCACGCCCACGCGCGCCCAGTTGCTGACCGGAGTGTACAACGTCCGCAACTACAAACAGTTCGGCCACCTCGACCCGCAGGCCATCACCTTCGCGCATCTGTTCCGCCGCGCCGGCTACACGACGGGCATGGTCGGCAAGTGGCAGCTCGGCCAGGGCTTCGACCTGCCCAAACGCTTCGGCTTCGACGAGTATTGCCTCTGGCAGCTCAATCGCCGCCCGCCACGCTATGCCAACCCTGGTCTGGAGATCAATGGCAAGGCCGTTGATTACAAGAACGGCGAGTACGGTCCCGACCTCATCAACAATTACGCCCTCGACTTCCTCAAGCGCCACAAGGATCGCCCGTTCTTCCTGTACTACGCGATGATGCTCACCCACGCCCCCTTCCAGCCGACCCCGGACAGCCCGAACTGGAACCCAAAGGCGATGGGCGAGAAGGTCAACAATAACGTGAAGCACTTCGCGGACATGACCGCCTACATGGACAAGCTGGTCGGCAAGGTGGTCGCCCGTCTCGACGAACTCGGCCTCCGCCAAAACACCCTCGTGCTTTTCCTGGGCGACAATGGCACCGGCAAACAGGTCACCTCACGGATGGGGGAGCGCGTGGTACGCGGCGGGAAAGGCTCGACCACCAGTACCGGGATGCACGTGCCGCTGATCGCCAACTGGCCGGGTGTGGTGCGGGCGGGCAAGGTGAACGGCGACCTGATCGACAGCACTGACATCCTGCCGACGCTGTGCGCCGCCGCCGGCGTCCTTCCCCCGGCCGACCTGAAGCTGGACGGCCGTAGTTTCTGGCCGCAGCTGCGTGGCGACAAGGGCACGCCGCGGCAGTGGTTTTACTGCTGGTACAGTCGCAACGGCGGGGCCACCGCGGAGAAGGAGTTCGCTGCCTCCGACCGTTACAAGCTCTATCGCACCGGCGCGTTGTACGACTATCTCGCCGACCCCGATGAGGAGCGGCCGCTACCGAAGGCTGGGCTGAACGCTCCTGCCGCGACCGCCCAGCGGATGCTGCAAGCCGTACTGGACGACTTCCGCAATGCCCGGCCGCCCCACTTGCAGAAGGGGGCGAAGGCCGGGAAGTGAGAGGGGAAAGGGAATCGCCGTGGGGTGCGAACCGCGTCAGACCTGGCACACGACCCGATAAGCGCCCCACACCGGCGGCAGCCCTTCGACGGGCAATGCCTTCAGTAACCGCTGCTGCTTCTCGACCTCCTCCGCCGTCAGGATGCCCAGCGCTGCGAGGCGGTCGCGAACCTCGTCGTAGAACATCAGCATGTTCTCGATGGTGATCTCATCCGAGTGACACTCCGCCCAACTCGAACGCACGCCACGGGAACCGCCGAGTTCCAGGGCGCGGGCCAGGGTAGCGCCCACATCGGGAGAAAGCCGATTCGCCAGGTAGAGTTCGTTGATCGCGGTGGCCCAGACGCGGAGCGGGGCAAGTTCCGGCCTGCCGGTCGCTTCGAGGTAGGCCACCCGCACGAGCGGAGTGCGGAAATCGGGTTCCAGAAAGCCGACGCGGACGCCCGGCCGCAGCGCGGCGAGGAGCCGGCCGAGCACGAACTCCGCCATCGGCAAGTGATGGAGCACCGTGCGGCCGACCACCACGTCCGCCCCTTCCAGCCACGCCCCAAACTGCGAGATGTCTCCGAGGACCGGCTCGAACCGCGCCTGCCCTGCCTCGCTGGCGAGCAGTCCGCGAGCCTGGGCTAACAGGCCATCGCTCCGATCGACGCCGACCAGCACCCCTCCCGGTCCGAGCCGGCGCAGGATGCGACGACTGAAGCCGCCGGGACCGCAACCGAGTTCGACAACGCGATCGTTGGGCCGTAGAGCGAGATCGTCCAGCAGGCGCTCCGACGCCTCGGCAAAGTGAGCGTCCTGGATCTCTAGTCGCCGCGCGGCCCGTGCCGATTGCCCCAGGACGTAATCCGGCGCTTCGCTCATCGTGTTCCCTTTCGGAATCTCCGTACGTCGTTCTCCCGGCACCTTCCGCACTATTGTAGCGTCTGCTACGATCACATTAACCAGGGTCGCCACCGCGCGAATCTGCAAACCGCGCACAGCGAGTCCGAAAAGCGGAGCGAAAATGCATAACCTGACGGAGACAGGAGAAGCAATGAATATCCACAACCTCCGCGAACACCGCGACAATCACCGCCCACCGGCGGATGGAGAATGATCATGAGCGCCGAATATCAGGTACAGAAATCCGGACTGGCTGGAAAGGACTGGATCACTGTTTGCCGCGCCCCCGAGGCCAAGGCACGCGAGATCTTCCAGAGGCAATTGCGGCTCTACTCCATCGGCCGCTTTCGGCTCCTGGATCCCGAGGGCCGGATCCTCGAAGAACAGAAGGCCGGAACCCTGTTCTCGCAGAATTGAGGGGTCACCTGCTGCGCGGGTCGCCCTCACTTGGAGGCTGGCAATTCAGCGCGGCCCTGGCGTGGCTTCGTAGCGCAGGTTGAGGTA
>DASPXY010000904.1:0-2810 GCA_035637055.1 Gemmataceae bacterium
CACCATCGGCTCCACCTGGCCCCGGCCCCCCCCTGCTGCGATTGGCTTGCCTGACGCTTGCCTTTGCCAGATTTCTTGCGCCACGGGAAGTTGCTGCTGGCCATGGGTCGTCTCCTGAGGGTCTCTGCGGAGGGTCTCTTAGCAGGTAGGAACGATCGGGGCCGAGAACCGGACGCGCCGTCGCGGATTTTCTTCAGGAGCGAGTCATGCCAACGGTGTTCACCTGTTGTGAAAAGACCGCCTCGTTCCCTGGAGCAAGGGATTAGCGTCGGCACGTGGGCTGCGCGCATGCGCACCGACCGCACGCAACCGAACCGCGCGGCGGCACTCACTCTGGTGCAAGTGCTGTGGAGTGGATTCGTTTCGGAAGGAAACCTTGACGGAACAACAGTGTCCCAAGGAATAGCGGCACGTACATCCCTTCTGCGCACCGAGGCGGTTGTCGAGCTGCCGCGTCGGGGTGGCGACCTCTCCAGTCGGCTCACCGGTTGTTCCCAACCTGAGGGGCGAGGCAGGGCGCGCCGAGAGGCGCGCACCACGACCGGGGCTGTTATCACAGTCTTGGTCCACCCTCGTCCCAAAATCCGTAGCGGTCAGAAAAAAAGCCGACGTGGTCGAACGCCTTGAAGGGTGTTCGACCACGTCGGCTTACTCGTCACCGGATCCCCCGGCATTGCCGGGTTACCCTTTAGCTAGTCATCCGACGATCTACACTGACTGTCGGTCAGAGCCGATTTTGACGGCATTAGAACTTTAGACGTTTGGGCAATATAAGGCTTCGGGGCTGCGTGTCAAGTGAATTCCCGATTTGTGGAAAATGGGAAGGGCGCAAGCGCGCCTCGGCAGAGTCAAAGCCGTGCCAGCAAATCGAGAATGCGCTGCTCGATTTGCCCGCACACCTGGCGAAACTCTTCCGGTGGCAGTTCCTTCGGATCGGGGATGCCCCAGTCCTCACGCCGCCGGGCACGCACCAAAGGGCACTCGTCGCCGCAGCCCATCGTCACCGCAACATCATATTCAACATCCGGAATATCCATCAAGGACTTCGAGCGGTGAGTGCTGAGATCGTAGCCCAACTCGCCCATCGCGGCGATGGCCTTCGGATTGACGCGGCCCGACGGACGTGAGCCGGCGCTGTGAACCTCGACTGTCGGCCCGCCGTGTCTGCGTGCGAACGCCTCCGCGATCTGGCTGCGGCAGGAGTTCTCGACACAGACAAACAGGATGCGTTTAGGAGAAACTGAGGTTGTCATGCCACGATTCCAGGCGAGTGCGGTTGCATCAGGTAACGAAGGTCGCGAGTTGCTATTGTAAGCGACAGCGATGCGGGCGGAAGGAC
This sequence comes from Gemmataceae bacterium, assembly GCA_035637055.1. Taxonomy (GTDB): domain Bacteria; phylum Planctomycetota; class Planctomycetia; order Gemmatales; family Gemmataceae; genus DASPXY01. Next base: position 1,340 of record DASPXY010000904.1, read on the forward strand.
GAGGTCGCGGACGGAGGCAACGATGGCGGAAGGCGTGTGGGACGTGGTGGTGGTCGGCGCCGGCGCCGCGGGCCTGATGGCGGCGATCCGCGCTGCGGAGGCCGGCCGGCGCACGCTCCTGCTGGAGAAGAACCGCAAGCCCGGCGTCAAGATCCTCATGTCCGGCGGCACGCGCTGCAACATCACGCACGCCACCGACAACCGCGGCATCGTCGATGCCTACGGTCCGCCGGGGCGCTTCCTCCATTCGGCGCTGGCGGCGCTGAGCGTCGAGGCCACGATCGAGTTCTTCGAGTCCGAGGGCGTCGCCACCAAGGTCGAGGAGACCGGCAAGGTCTTTCCCGTCAGCGACAAGGCCGCCGACGTCCTCGGCGCCCTGCTGCGGCGCCTGCAGCGCAGCGGCGCCACACTGGCCCTGAACGAGCCGCTGCTCGACCTCCGCCGCTCGGCGGTCGGCCTGATCATCCTCACCCCCTTGCGCACGCTCAACGCGGCTCGTGTGATCCTGACCACAGGCGGCCAGTCGTACCCTGGCAGCGGCACGACCGGCGACGGCTATCGTCTCGCCGCGGCGTTCGGACATACCATTGTCACTCCGCGGCCGGCGCTGGTGCCGATCGCGACGTCGGCGGCGTGGGTGGCGGAGCTGCGCGGCGTCACCCTGCCCGACGCCGGCGTGCGTATCCTCGACGGCGATACCGTGCTGGCCCGGCGGCGCGGCTCGCTGCTGTTCGCCCACTTCGGCCTGTCGGGTCCGGTGGTGCTCGACGTGAGCCGCGCCGTGAGCGGCCACTGCCGGCCGGAATCGCTGCGGCTGGAACTGGACCTGCTGCCGGGGACGAAGGAGCAGGAAGTGGCGGAATGGCTGCGGCGCGAGTCGTCGGCCGCGGGCAAGAGGCAGCTTGCGGGCGTGCTGGCGGCCCAGTTGCCGCGGCGGTTGTGCGAGACGATCCTGATGCTGTCGGGATTGCCGGTCGAGCGGAGCGCGGCGGCACTCAGCAAGGAGGAGCGAACGCGGCTGGTGCGACAGGTGAAGGCGCTGGCGGTGCCGGTGACGGGGACGCTCGGGTTCAAGAAGGCGGAGGTGACGGCCGGCGGCATCGCGCTCGACGAGGTCGATTCGCGGACGATGCGGAGCAAGATTGTGTCTGAATTGTTGCTGGCGGGCGAGGTGCTGGATCTCGATGGACCAATCGGCGGCTATAATTTCCAGGCGGCGTGGAGCACGGGCTGGCTGGCCGGCTCAGTTTAACCACAAGCATCCGAGAGAGTGTCCAATGCGAACCTACCTCCGATTTGTGTTTGCTCTCTGCCTCACCCTTCCGCTGTGGGCCGACTCGACGCCGGCCTCCGGACAGGCCCCTCGGACAGATCTCTATGGCGATCCCCTGCCGGATGGAGCCGTCGCTCGCCTCGGCACGCTCCGCCTGCGACACCCAAGCCGCGACCTCGCTGGCGTCGCCATCGTGCC
>DASPXY010000905.1:0-2970 GCA_035637055.1 Gemmataceae bacterium
TCGCCGAACTCGTTCCCGAGACGGGGCGCGACCTGACACAACTCGACGCGCCCGCCCTGCTCGACCGTTTCCAGTTCTGGGCGAAGTACACGCTCGACGACTTTGCGCGCGACAGCCTGAAACCGACGGCCCTGGCGGGGATGGCCCTCGTCGATCTGGAGAAAGCCCTGGCGCGCGTGCTGCAGCTTGCCGGCATGGCGGATCCGCTAGCGGGACTGGAACGGGCCAAGGCTGCCCTGCGCGAACTGGTGATGGGTGTCCATCCCGAGGTGGAAACCGATCTGCCCGCGGCGGTGCGCGACCTCGCCGCGGGACGGCTCGACCGCGGCACTTTCCTCGTGCGCTTCGGCCACCGCGGCAGCCAGGAGATGGAATTGGCCCAGCCGCGCTGGTCGGAGGATCACACCGCCCTGGACCACATGATTCAGGCCGCCGGGACCGGCCCGGAAGGGAAGGTGCCGGCGCCAGTGGATGCGCTGGTGCGGGTCGCTGCCGAGGCCGGGTTGCAGCCGGCGCAGCGCACCGCCCTGGCCGAGGGAGTCCAGACGCTGCATACCTACCTCGGTCTGCGCGAAAGCGCCAAGCACTACCTGATGCAAGGGTACGCCCTGCTCCGCCGCATCCTTGTCGAACTGGATCGGCGCTACGATCTTGGCGGCGGTATCTTCTACCTCACGCCCGAGGATCTGCCCGCGCTCGTCAAGGGCACGAGCGCCGGGCAGGAGGTGCGCGATCTGATCGCACGGCGGAAACGGCGGCGTGAGGTGGCGCTGAGCCTGTACGTCCCGCAGGTGCTGTTCAGCGATGACCTGGAAGCCATCGACCGCGAGACGCAGGCCGGCAGCGCCGACATGCTGCAAGGAGTGCCGCTGTCGGCGGGCGTTGTCGAGGGGCCAGCGCTGGTGCTGAATGAACCAACACAGACGCAGGTGCCGCACGAGGCGTACATTCTCGTCTGCCCGTCCACCGACCCGGCGTGGGTGCCGCTGTTCGTCCACGCGCGCGGCCTGGTGATGGAGACCGGCGGCGTCCTATCGCACGGGGCGATCGTGGCGCGCGAGTTCGGCCTGCCCGCCGTCGCCGGTCTGCCGGAGGTGCATCGGCGGCTGCGCACCGGGCAGCGTCTCCGCGTCGATGGCGGCACCGGGCGGGTGAATATCCTGGCGTGACGGCCATTGCCCGGTACAATGAAGAAATCCGAAACTCGAAATCCGAAATCCGAAACAAACTCGAAATCCGAAGCAGAAAACCCAAAACAGTGCCGCCTTCGTTTTCTGCTTTGAGATTCGGATTTGTTTCGGATTTCGATATTCGATATTCGGATTTGTTTCGGATTTCGGATTTCGAGTTTCGGATTTTGGAGCATCGTCTATGTTGCCTGTGCGCGTTTCCGTCTGTCTGTTGATCGGCATTAGCGTCACCGTCATGGCCGTGGCCGGCCAGGGAGGAGACCCGGCCAAGGGTGTCAAGCAGCCGCCCCCGGTCGCCGACAAGATCAGCGACGAGATCATTCAGGAGTTCCCCAGCAACGGCCAGATGGAAACCGCCTGGAAGGTCCGCTGGGGAACGGTCCAGGGCTACGGTGTCTTCATCAAGGACGCCTTCTTCAAGCCCGGCCCCACCGAACCCTGGATCCAGGTGCTGGGCGACGCCCGGCTCTCGGAAATCTTCGTCCCGTATCACCCCGGCAGCCCGCGCTACTGGGACGTGTCGTACAACTTCCCCCTGTGCCAGATGACCCCGGAGGACGCCGGCCCCTTCGGCAAGTTGCTGCGGTCGAAACCGGGGGAGTATCCCACCGTCGTCCAGGAGGTCCGTGACCGCGGCCTCATCTGGCGCGGTATCACCGCCTCGGGGGAAGAGCGCGCACGGCGCGGTCAGGAGCTGGTGGTCTGGGGCTGCCTGCTCGCGGCGAACTACCGCTACATCATCGAGTACGGCTTCCAGGACGACGGCAGCGTTACCTTCCGCATGGGCTCGACGGGGCGCAACCTGACTGGCGCGACCACCCAGGGGCACATGCACAACGGCCTGTGGCGCATCGACGTCAACCTGGACGGGCCGAGAAATTCGGTTTACCTCGTCGAGCACATCGAACCGTTGAGCGACCTCAAAGGAGACAAGATCCGGGCCAAGTCGGTCGTGACGCCGTTCAACGGCGGGAAGGAAGGCGCAGCCGACTGGAACGCGGAAAAGTTCACGATGCTGCGTGTCGTCAACGACCAGCGCAAGAACAAGCGCGGCGATCCGCTCACCTACGACCTGATGCCGCTGCGGGCGGGGAATGCCCGGCACTACGGCGGCGACCGCGAGGTCTGCACGCACCACGACTTCTGGGTCACCTGCGCCCGTCCGGGTGAAATCAAGTACCCCGAGGTGCCGAAGTACGCCGCCAGGGGCGAGTCGATCATGGACGCGGACGTGGTGCTCTGGCACAGCGCGGCGATGCACCATGAGCCCCGCACGGAGGACGGCAAGGTGATCGACGGTCAGTTCGTCGGGGTCACGCCTGTGGGGTGGGCCGGCTTCAGCCTGCGGCCGCGCAACCTCTTCGACGGGACGCCGCTGTACTCCTACAGCAACTTGAAAAGCAAGAAGCGCTAACGCCCCCTGTCTTCCCGCTTGCGGGTTAGCAGTCTGGGCACTGCTAACCCGCAAGCGGGCAATTTCCTTGATCCGCCCCGGAGTACCCCATGTCCCTCCGCTTCGGCCTGTACGCCGAACTCCAGACGCCGCCGGACAAGCCACACGCCGAACTCTACCGCGACATCATGCGGCAGATGGAGCACGCCGACCAGGTCGGCTTCGATGTCTACTCCATCATCGAGCATCACTTTTTTCAGGAGTTTTCGACCTCCGCGAATCCGCTGGCGATGATCTGCGCTGTCGCCCAGCGAACAAACCGCCTTCGCTTTCGCGTCGCCCTGCACACACTGCCGCTGTGTAACCCGATGCGTCTGGCGGGTGAGA
>DASPXY010000906.1:0-4206 GCA_035637055.1 Gemmataceae bacterium
GGCCGCGCTCTCGCCCTCGGCGCCGTTGCCGACGTCCGCATCGCTGTCCACCTCCCCGCGGCGAAAGAGGCTCGCGGGGTCGTCCTGCAGTTTCAGGACGAGAAGATCATCGCCGGCCGCATCGCCTTCTACGGCCTCGGCGCCCGCGCCTACTTGGCGAACCTGACGGGCAAGGAGAAAGACGTCCTGCGCTACGACAGCCCCGGCGCGGCGGTCTGGCACGTCCGGGTCGAATACCGGCACGGGGTCGTGCGTGCCAGGGCGTGGGTGGAGGGGACGAAAGAGCCCGACGCCTGGGCCACCGCGCGCTACACCGGCGAGTCGCTGCGCCAGCCGGGGGCAGTCGTGTTGCTCGTGGCTGGCGCGCTCCAGGGCGGCACGGTGAACCGCCTGGAGGTAACGAGCCGGCCCAAGGAAGCTCCCTGGAGCGACGAACAACGCCAGGCGAAGCGCGTCCTGGACCAGTTGCACCGGACCGTGCGGGGACTCAATGACAAGGGCAAGGTTGTCGAGGCGGTGGGGAAGGCACGGGAGTACCTGGCCCTGTCCACAAAGGCGTTCGGCGCGGAGCACCCACACACGATCACAGGGCTGCACAACCTCGGCGTGCTTGAGCATCAGGCCGGTGAACTGCTGCGTGCCCGACAGCACTTCCTCACCGCCGTCGAAGCCGACCGCCGCATCTTCGGGGATGATCACCCGGAAACGGCTGTATCGTATGCCAACCTCGCCACGTCCTACCTGGCCCTCGGGCAGTTCGCCGCCGCCAGGGAGGCGGTGCAACAGGCGCTGCGTATCAACCAGATAGTCCTTGGCGAGGACCACGAGCAACAGGCTCCGGTCCTCAACACGTACGCCGAACTGCTGCTCCGGCAGGCCGACTGGGAGGGAGCGCGAAAGCAGCTGGAGCGTGCCCTGGCATTGCTTCAGGCACACGGCAGGGCAAAGTCCGTCGAAAGCGCGCGGAGCTTTCTGAACCTGGGCGCGCTGGCGTTCGCCCTGGGGAACTATCCTGTTGCCCTCGAACACCAGACGAAAGCCCTCGCGCTGTTCTCCACAGTCTACCCGGAGACGCACCCGCGCATCGCCCTTTGCCTGGAGCACTGCGGCGAGAGCCTGGCCCTACTCGGGCGAGCGCCGGAGGCGCAGCAGACGTTCGCCGGGGCGCTGGCCATCTACAAGGATCACAAGTATTCCCTCGATGCCGCGCGGTGCCTGGGCCGCATGGGCGCCAACGCTCTGCGGCTGGGCAACGACACCCAGGCCCAGGACTGCCTGCTCCAGGGGCTCGAACAACAGCGCCGCCTCCTCCCCGCCGAGCATCCGGACCTGGCCCTGACGCTGAGCACGCTGGCGCTGCTTTACGAGCGCCGGGGCAACGACGCGGCGGCCCAGAAATACCTCGCCGAGGCGCTGCGGTTGCAGACCCGTGCCCTTGGTCCCGAACATTCCGAGACGGTCGCAACACTGGCGGGGATCGGCCACCTGTTGTGCCGTGCGGGCAAGCCGGCAGAGGCGGAACCCCACTTCCGCCAGGCCCTGGCGATCTGCCGCAAGGTACATGGCGAGGAGCACCCGCAGACTGGTCTGGCGCTGAACAATCTGGCGATCGTGCGCAGTCAGCGCGGCGCGTTCGACGAGGCGCGGCAACTGCTGGAAAAGGCCCTGCAAATCGCAAAAAAGCACACCCACCAGGGGCTGGAGGCGCCCGAGGTCGCCATTCCGCTCAGCAATTTGGGGCTCGTCCACGTGCAGGCTGGTAGGCCCGGCGAGGGGTGGCAGTACCTGGCCGACGCTTCCGGCATCTTCGCCCGGCTGACGGCGCACCTGCTGCTCGCCACCGCCCAGCGCGAGCACGCGACCATCCTGGCGCGCCAGCGGCACAACCTGAACGTGTTGCTGAGCCTGGCCGAGCGAGCGCCGGCGCTCGCTCGGCAGCGGGCCGGCGAACTGCTGCACGCCGTGCTGGACTGGAAAGTGCTGAGCGGCCGCGCCCTGGTGATCCGCCAGGAAGTGCTCGCGCTGGCGGACAACGCCCAGGCTTCCGAACTCGATGCCCAGCTGAAGGTGGTACGGCCTCAACTCCTCCAGGAACTGGCCTGGGGGTCGCCAGGAGCGTCGAACGTCGCCCAACGGAAGCGGATCGCCGCCCTGGTCGAGCGGCACGACGAACTCGAGCGGCAGCTCGCCCTGACTGTCGGCAGAGGCTACGAGCGCTGGCAACAAACACAATACGCCACCCCGGCCGAGGTCGCCTCCTGGCTGCCTGCCGGCGCTGTCCTGCTCGATCTGGTGCGCTACGAGCGGATTGACTTCCAGGCGCCGGCGGCGAAACGGCCCCGTGTCCCCTGTTACGCGGCATGCATCCTCGTGCCGGAAGCGAAAGGGAAGCCGGCAGTTCATCACGTTGCCCTCGGGCCGGTCGCCCCACTGGATGAAGCCGTCAGTGCGTGGCGGACCGCTGTCCAGCAGGGCAAGACCGACCCGACAGCCGAGAAGGTTCTGTACGAGCGGCTCTGGAAACCACTCGTAAAGGTGCTGCCGAAGTCCACGACCCGGCTGCTGATCCCCCTGGAGGGCAACTCGCCCTGCTGCCCTTCGAGGCCCTGCGCTTGCCCGACGGGCGTTACCTTGTGGAAGTGTATGCGTGCAGCTATGTGGGCAGCGGCCGTGACCTGGCGCCGCGGTTGCCGGTGGCTCGGCTTGGCCCGTCGGTCCTGTTCGCCGACCCCGATTACGATCTTCCCCCTGCCGGCAAGGCGAAGCCGTCCGCCGCGAAGCACGACGAGGAAGACGAGAAACTCGTCTTCACCCGCCTGAAAGGGTTTGCCGCCGAGGCCAGGGCGGTCACGCAAGCCTGGCAGGCGGCGCGGGGCGGCGAGCCGTTGCAGCTGCACCAGGACAAAAAGGCGGAGAAAGCGGCGCTGCGGTCGGTCACCCGGCCGCAGTTGCTCTACTTCATCACGCACGGGTTCTTTCTCGACGAGGCGAGCAACCGTTTCGACAAGGACAGCCGCAGCGTCGTCGTGGCTCAGGGCTCGAAGTTGCGGTTGCCGGACTACCGCGAAGATCCCCGGCTGCGCAGTGGCCTGGCTCGCGCCGGCGCCAATCATGCCCGCGAGCGCGCCGCTCGGGGGCAGAGCGACGGTCTGTTGACCGCGCTGGAAGTGCAGGATCTCAACTTGCTCGGCACGGAGTTGGTGGTGCTGTCGGCGTGTCAGACGGGGCTCGGGACGGTGCAGGTCGGCGAGGGCGTGATTGGGCTGCGGCGAGCGTTTCAGCAGGCGGGGGCGCGCACCGTGGTCGCGTCGCTATGGAAGGTGCCCGACCGCGAAACCGCCGAGTTGATGGGGCGCTTCATGAAAAGCTGGCTTGGCGGCAGACCTCCCGCCGAGTCCTTGCGGCAGGCCCAACTTGAATTGATCGCGCAGCTGCGTGCCGAGTCCGATGCCCAGCGCCGGCAAGCTCCGCCGTTGTGGTGGGCCGGTGTCATCTGCCACGGGGCGTTGCGCTGAGAGGAAACCCACGTGATCCGGATCGCGGCGCAGCAGGTCGAGGGTGGGATCCTTCGTGAGGACCGTCCTCGCTGCCGCTTCGGGTTCCCAATCCTCCCTTGCGATGGTCCCTTGGTGGCTGTAACTTTATGGCGAGCGGCGCGGCGTCAGCCCGCCGGTAAAGCTTTACCGGCGGGCTGACGCCGCGCCGCTCGCCTCCTTCTGTTAGTGGTTCTTGCGCCCCAGGATGCACAGGCGCTTCCGGGCTGCCTCCGGGCCGTTGCCGGCGGCGCTCAGGGCGAGCACCTTCTCGGACCGGCTCACCCCCAAGGCACGGGCCGTCCGCTCTACCGATCCCACGGGAAGGTCATCGTCGGCCGGTTGACGTAGCGTCTCATCCGCAGGACTAGGCGACCGCCGCAGCCGGGTGCCAACCGCACCGTCAACGTCGCGCCGTCTACCGGAATCGCCTTGCCGTCTCTCTCCTCCGCGACGAACCGATGCTCCCCGTAGGCGCCCGCCTGGATCACCACCGTTCGGGGATCGACCTGGTTCACATTCACCAGGGTCACCGTCACGCTGTCCGCGGTCATCCCTTCGACCAGGGCGGCGACGTCCTCGGGCATGCCGGCGCGGCGCCTGTCCGGGTCGAAGTAGCGCAGCCGGCTGTGCAGGGCGCTGCCGCGCCGCCCCGGCGGCACGCCGCCCAGCA
>DASPXY010000907.1:0-4915 GCA_035637055.1 Gemmataceae bacterium
TTTCGACAGCGCCGACAACAGCAGCCGCAGGTAGCCGAAGAACGCCTTCGGTTTCTCGCGGTCGGGTTCGCGCAGCGCGGCGTTCAGCTTCCGATAGAACACCGACTCGGTTGTATAGAGATGCACCGCGGCGATCTCGTCGGCGCTCAGCCCGCCCGCCGCCCCCGCCGCGACGTGCGTCTGACCGTACTCGTGAGCTTGCTTGAGGTAATGCTCCAGACCGGCAATGCTCGGAGCCAGTGGCCCGACCGCGTCCGCGAACGGCATCGGCGGCGCTGCCATCACGCCCACGATCGGCGGGAGCGCCTCCTGAGCCTCTTCCGCCACCTCGCTCAGACGTTCCAGATAGAATTTGTGCAGTTCCATCGTCTTCGCGATGAACTCGCCCATGCGTTCGGCCTCGCCGGCGTGCGGGGCCGCTTCCCCCTCGGCCGCCTTGTTCCAGCCGACGCTCGGTAGCCAATCGACCTCATCCATCTTCAGCGCCTGCAGCGCCTTGTTGACGGCGCCGAAGTGATTGCCGTCGCAGAAGAGATCGCCCTGGGCGGCGGGGTTGGCGTGATCGATGTGCTTCGTCGGCACATCGGGGTAACTCTTCTGGATCTTCTCGACCACCTTGCGCAGCGCCTTCGCATGCACTCCCCACCAGGCGAACACCACACCCTTGTGCTTGCCCTGGGGCGTTTCGGGCGACTCGCCCAGCGGAGTACCGCACGGCTCCCCGCCCTCTGGGGCGCTCTGCTTGGCCTTGAAGATTTCCTCGACGAGTTTCTCGACCACCGGCCGCCAGAAGGCGGTGTGCTGGTCCGTGCTCATGGCGCCGTCGCTGCTGGCCGTCAGGGCGGCGTTGAGCAGCAACACGCCCTGGGTGAGCATCGCCTGGAACCACTCGGGCGGCTGCACCGTATCCTCCTTGGCCAGCAACGCGCGGATGTCGGCGATCGGCGTCGCCTTCTTGATGCCGTGCTTCCACATCACCGCCGCCTTGATGATGCAGCGAATGCTGGTCACCCTGCCGAACTGGCTGTCCTTCCACTGGTGGAAGGTGTTATCGAACATCGCGATGCCGGTCGCCGACTCGACGCGCGGATACGGGTTCTGGCCGAAGACGACCACCTTCCATTTCTCGGGCGGGTTCGGCTTGAGCGCCTGGAAGGTCAGTTCGCGCACCGGCACGATGGCCTGATCGCGTTTCGGGCCGATGAACGTGGCGGCGTTGGGCTGGGCCTCGATCACCGGCTTGAGCAGCGGCAGCCACGGCTCGCCGCCGTGGGCAAACAGTTCCGTCAATTTCAGTGGGTCGCTCGGATCCGCCGTCGGATCGGCTCCCACTGCCGCCGCCGCAGCCGTCTTGGTCGCGGCCGCGCCGGTCAGGCGGCGAATCTTGCCGACGGCACGGTAGAAGGTGCCGTTCTTCGAGGTCTCCAGCCGCTCGACGAGGTAATGGGCGCCCTCTTCGCGGATACCGCGCGGGAACTGCACGTTGAAGTCGGGCTCGTACCCCGGCGAGACGACCTGGATGCGCAACTTGCCGCCCTCGCGCACGCAGACGAGTTCGACGCCTCCCTCGGCGCTGGCGGTCGTTTCGAGGCTCGCCGCCGACCCGCCAGAAGCGCCGCGGCCCGAGAGGTCGGCCCGGTTGCGCCGTTGACCCTGGTACGACTGATCGCGCAGCACCTTCCGCTCGTCGCCGCTGAGCCGCTTCTTCTCGACCGTCTGGGCGAAATGCTCCAGTTGCTCGATTTCCTCGGCAATCTCGAATTCCTCGTCGAGTCCTTTCTGCCTGAGATCGTCGGCCACGCGCCGCAGGGCGCCGGCAGCCGCAGCGTTATCGCCGTCGTCGTTGAGAGCGACGGCGGCCTCTTTCACGCGGGCGATGCGGATGCGGGCCACGGAGCGCAGCACATTCCGGTCGCCAGGGGCCTTCGCTTCCTCTTCCTTCCCAATCGGCACACTGACCGTTAACCGCCCCTCGACGCGCTCGCCCGCGGTCCGTTTCGCCCCGCGCTTGCCACCCTCCTTATCCTCTGCGGGCGCAATCGGCTCGTAGCTATAGACGATATCGAAGAGGGCTAGACTCTTTTTCGCGCGCGCTTGCGGCGGCACCTCGATCTCGATGGCGACGGGTTTGTCCTCGGCGGAATAGACGTCGCCGACCGTGACCTGCATCCCGTCTTCGAGTTTGTAGGTTTGGTAGCGGTTGAGCACCTCGCGGATCTTGACGCCGCTGTCGGGGTCGGGCTTCAAGGTGAGGGTGAGGTTCTGAGCCGCGATGGAGGTGAGGCTTTCGCCCTCGATGTGGAAGACCTGGGTGGCGTCCTCGGGCGTCTCGATGAAGTAGAAATTGCCGCCGGACGCCTCGGCCATGCCGATGAGCAGGTCTTCGTTGAAGCCCGTGCCGAAACCGAGCGTGGTCGTGAGAACGCCCTTCTCGGCCTGCTCCTTGGCGGCGGCGGTGAGCTTTTTCGGCTCGGTGACGCCCACGTTGGCCTGGCCGTCGGTCAGCAGCAGGACACGGTTGACCGTCCGCTCCCCCTTCTCAGCGAGGACGTGCTTGCACCCCTGCATCCAGCCGCCGTGCAAGTTCGTCGAGCCTGCCGTCTTGATTTTGCGCAGCGACTTGCGAATGGTCTCGGGGTTGGTAACTTTTTGCGGCTCGACGGCGGTATCGACCGTGCTGTGATAGGTCACGACCGACAGCGTATCACGGGCTTCAAGTTGATCGAGCAGCACTTCCGCAGCGGCGATGGCCTGCTTGAGTGGTTTGCCCGACATGGAGCCGGAGCGGTCGATGACCAGGCTCAGGTTCAGCGGCAACCGCGGCGCCGGGCCAGGAGCGTCGTCTTCCCGCTCGACACGAAAGGTGAGCAGCAGGTCGAGAACGGTCGCAGTCTTGGCGGCGACAGCGGGTTGTGTGAAGGCGGAACTCACCTGAAGAGTTGTGCTCATGGTGTGCCTCGCGGAGGTTCTTGTGGTTGCTCGTGCAGGAACAAGGGAGGTCTTGTTCGTAGTCCCGCCTTTAGGCGGCCTGACGTCATGCCGCCTAAAGGCGGGACTACGAACAAGACGTCGTTTGCCTCTGCACGAGTTGGGAGCCTCACTGGAGCAGAAAGGCCCCCTGTTGTTCGAGACCGCCGAACAACGTGCGCACATTTTTACACTAGTCTTCGCGGAATGCAAGCAAGAACTTGCCGGGAATGAGAGAAGCGACCAACTCGGGTGAGACCGCAGCGCTTACGGCTCCTGCTGAAGCCGCTCGTACAACCTCCGCGCTTCGCGGTGCCCTTCATCGGCCTGGAGAGCGGAGCGGAGATGGGCCAGTGCCGCCCGGCGATCCTGGCGCGCCACGTGGACCAGCGCCAGGTTGTAATGCACGATCGCCGGATCCCCTCCCTTGTTCAGAGCGGATTGCAAATCCACCAGCGCTTCCATGTACTCCTTGCGCTGGTAGCGGAGGATGCCGCGGTTGAGGGCCGCCGGGGCCAGGTCCGGGTCGTAGCGCAGGGCGCTGCCGTAATCCTCCAGCGCGGCGTCGAGTTGCCCAAGGTCGGTGTATGCCAGGGCGCGGTTGTAGTACGCGTGCGCCGTGTGCGGGGCAAGTGCGATGCAAGCGCGAAACGCGGCGATGGCGTCCGCATGTTGCTGCAGCTGCGCGGCACACAACCCCTGGTAGAAGTTCGGCCAGAAGCCTTGCGGCTCAAGAGCCACTGCCTTGCGGAAATGGTTAGCGGCCTGGGCGAACTGCTGCGCTTCGTAAAGCGAGCGCCCCACGGCGTAATGATCCCAGGCGGTGGCCGGGCGCTCCCGGGCAGCATCGCGCCCTGCCGCCTGCGCCAACTCGACCAGCCCGAGGGCCTCGGCGTAAGCCTGACGCTGACGGTACAACGCGTGCCTTGGGCCGAACCGTTTTTCGGCATCGGCCAGGACATCCAGGGCTTCGCGCAAAGCCCGGGTGCTCTCGGGAGCGTCTGGCCCGGTCGATCCGACGTGCGCGCTCGCGAGGATCAGGGCCACGTCCAGCAGGTCTGCTTCCACCTGTCCATCGAGGTCGTCCAGGTACCCTTCCACCGTGGCGAGGGCCAGGATCTGCGCGCGCCTCTCCCAGAGCGCCCGACAGGTTTGTTCCAGTTTGCGCAGTTCTCCCCGGGCGCCGCCAGCGCTGGCGTGGCGCAGTCGGATCTGGTTCGCGAGGGAGTGCAGCCCTGTGGCGGCTTCACGCTGTTGGGCCTGGCGCAGTCCCACGCGCGCGGGGGCAAGGCGCTGCTGCAGAGCTGCCGCGATCTCTTCGCCCCCGCGAACGCGCTGAGCGCAGGCCAGGCCGCCCTCCAGCGTGTCCACGGCGCGCACGTAGTCGTGCCGATCGACGAACGCCTGCCCTTCGCGCAGCGCAGTTTCGGCCAGGCTGAGTTCGTGGCGTGCCTGGGCCGCCTGCTGGTGCAAGGTGTGGGCGATGGCCGTCAGCGTCGCCGCTCCCAGGGCGACGATCAGGACGATCACCCCAAGAGTATGCGGACGCCGTCGTCGCCACTTCTGCCAGCGCTCCACCCAACTCCGGTTGGGCACGCCGCGCAGCGGCAGGTCGGCAAGGTGGCGACGCAGGTCGGCAGCCAGTGCGCCGGCGTCCGGATAGCGGTCACCCGGGACCGGCGCCAGACATTTGCGGATCATTTCGGCGAACCCGCGCGAAACCGCCGGGTTGCATTGCTCCAGGCGAGTCAGCCCCGCGCCGGAGTGGGCGTCAGATCCCCCAAGCAACCGGAACAGCGTCAGCCCGAGGGCGTACAGGTCGGAACGACCATCGACGGTCGCGGGGACGGGCTGTCCCGCCAGCGTGGCCTGCATCACACTCTGTTGCTCGGGAGACATGTACGCCGGCGTGCCGCCGAGCCACTCCGGCATGGCTCCGCCCGGTCGG
>DASPXY010000908.1:0-2104 GCA_035637055.1 Gemmataceae bacterium
TGTGGCGGTCGAGGTACAGGCGGACGAACAGGGCTTCAAGGCCGGCGGAATCGGGCGTGGGCCTGCCCTTCCTGAGCGATCAGCGTGAGGATTTCGTTCCGGTGGTCGAAGAAATAGCTGAGGGCGTGGAAGACCTGAGCCTCGGTGATCCCCAGCGCCTCGGCGATCTCCAGGATCGTTTCGCCGCAGCGGTGCAGGGTGGCGACGTGGCGGACGGTCACGCGCAGCCCGTCGATCACGGGCTCGCCGCCGCAGACGCCTTCGAGCCGGACGATGTGCGGATGTTCGGTCTTGACGGCTTCCGGCATGCGGAATCCTCCGAAGAGAAGGTGTTTGCTCTGTCGCCAGTGTAGCAGCCACCCACGGAAGGAACCAGACAGACACCCGGAACGAAACCGGAAGACGCCACCCAAGGGCCAGTGAGGCTGTGCCGCCAAGCAATCTCCTCCCCGGTCCGATGGCCCGGCATTCGGTGTGCGCCACCTGAACTCAATAAACCCGCAAAGGCTGTTCCGTGATGAGAATCTCGAGTTGCTCGAAGTCCCTCAGGAGGGCCCGCTTGAATTGCGTGATAAACCGGGCGCTCCCGCGACGGCGGAAGTCGAGCACGGTCATGACGATCACTTGATCGAGGTAGAGGCGGCTCTCTCCCTGCCAGATGCCCCGGAGTGGAAAGTCACGCTGCTGCGCGGTCAGGCCGGTAAAGCGCGCCAGCAATTGCCGTTCGACGCCGTCGAAAAGCTCGTCGGCAAAGGGCTTGCCCTCGTTGTCGGTCAGGGGGAGATAAAGATCGTAACGGCGGGCTGATCTAGCCATCGACAACATCGCCGTGCCAGCTTGCACGCTCTTGACGGAGATAAAGATCGTAACGGCGGGCTGATCTAGCCATGTTTCGGCTTCGCTCCGTTGCCTTCAGACGGAACCACCTCAAACGGCAGCTTTTTGCGGCGCAGCAAGCGCAGCTGGCGGTCGCTCACCAGATAGACGGGCTCCTGAGCGATTCGGGAGATGGGGCCGGACGCAACCAAAGCCCGCCAGACTTTCCCCCAATGCGCGTCGGGAATGCGGATGATGGGCATGGCTCACGCTCCGGAAAAGGCCGCAGATGTCACCTGGTTGAAGTGTAATGAGACCAACGAACGCGGGCAACCCCTTGCCACAGCCAGGTAACCTGCTCACTGTCGGCGCGGGGCCTTGAGCACCGCGCCGGGGTTACGCTGAACATGCTGCAAGAACTGCTCGCGCGTCATGCCGGCGCTGCGCAGCGCCGCCGCGATGCCGGCTGCGAACGCCGTCGCCACACTGCTGCCGTACGCCCCCCCCGGCTGTCCCTCGCCCAACAATAGCCGATCGTACGCCAGCACATTCGGCCGGATCAGGTAGTCGAGGTTCGCCGGCGGCCCCTTGGCGGTGTACGGCTGCGGCCGATCGTTCGGGTCCGCCGCCCCGACTGTCACGACCGCCCGAGCATCGCCGGGCAGTCCGACCGTGCCCTGGCTGGTCGCGAAATCAAGCCACACGGGCCGGCCCTCCCTCGCGGACGTGTCGTCGATGGTCTCGACGAACAGGCGTGCGCGCAGCTCCCACTTCTTTTCGAGTTCCGGCAGCGTCGCGGCGCCGAGCGGACGAATTCCCGTCGGTGCCAGCCCCGTCAGCTGGCCCATGCCTTCGCGGCCCGTGGCGGGGTCGAACGTCAATTTCCACACCGCGGACACCTGCCGCTCGATGCGCAGCGCGTAGCGAGCGCCCTTGGCCGGTGTGAATTCCACCGCCAACTCGTAGGTCGAGGAGTTCGGCTGATTGTCGAGTCGCTGCGGCAAGCCACTGGAGCGCGTTACCACTTCGAGGTCGTCGGCCGGCAGCGTTTTCCCTTCCGCATCGCGCTGCCGCAGCACCACGAGCCGCAACTTCGCCAGCGGGTTGAGGTAGGGATCGTCGCCGGGGCGGATGAAGAAATCCTTGTCGTGCGGCTCGCGCCACTGCAGCGAACAACGGACGCGGCTGCCGGCGGGCAGTTCGGGACTCAGGGGACCGGCGAAGGGCTGCCAGCCGAGGAAGTTCAACTCGTTCGTCCAGCGGCCGCGCCGCAGGAGTACGTCCGGCG
>DASPXY010000909.1:0-8804 GCA_035637055.1 Gemmataceae bacterium
GTGGTGCTCACCGCCAGCGGCGGGCCGTTCCGCGGCAAGAAGGCGTCCGACCTCGAGAACGTCACGGTCGATGACGCCCTCAAGCACCCGACCTGGCGCATGGGGCCGAAGATCACCGTCGATTCCGCGACGCTCATGAACAAGGCGCTGGAGGTGATCGAGGCGCGCTGGCTGTTCGGCCTGCAAGCCGAACAGATCGAGGTCATCATTCATCCCGAGTCGGTCATCCATTCGTTCGTCGAATTCGTGGACGGCAGCGTGCTGGCCCAGCTTTCGCCGCCCGACATGCGGCTGCCGATCCAGTACGCCCTGACCTACCCGGAGCGCGTTTCGGGGCCAGCGCGGCGCCTGCGCTGGGGCGAACTGGGGGCCTGGCATTTTGAACAGCCGGATCTGGATACCTTTCCTTCGTTACAATTAGGATATGAGGTCGCCCGCCGCGGCGGGACGTGTGGGGCGGTGCTCAACGCCGCCAATGAGGAGGCAGTCGGTCGCTTTTTGAACGGCGAACTCGGCTTCCTCGATATCCCGTGCGCCTGCCGGGACGTTCTTGCGAATCATCACTACAGCGCCCGGCCGACGCTGGCGGAACTCGACGCCGCCGACCGATGGGCGCGCCAGGAGGTACGTCGTTGGACAACAACGAAAGCATTACACCCAAGCCCGAGATGACTCCGCCAGCGCAGCCCCCTATCCCGGCTGCGGACCAGGCCGACACCCCCGAACCGGAGCCGAGTCTCGGCGACTGGCTCCGCAGCAACGGGCCGACCCTGGCCATCCTGGCGGCGCTGTTCCTCTATCTGTACTGGAAGTTCGACAGCGACGGACTCTGGGCCATCGCCAAGGCCGCCCTCGGCCTGGGCTTCGTGATCTTCGTCCACGAATTGGGGCATTTCCTCGTCGCCAAGTGGTGCGACGTTCACGTCACCACGTTCAGTATCGGGTTCGGTCCGGCCATCCCCGGCTGCGTCTTCAAGTGGGGCGAAACCACCTACAAACTGGCCCTGCTGCCGCTGGGCGGGTACGTGCAAATGGTCGGCCAGGTGGACGGCGACGAATCGACTGACGAGGGGGCCGTCGAAGATCTGCGCTCGTACCGCAACAAGACGGTCTGGCAGCGTATGGCGATCATCTCGGCCGGCGTCATCATGAACGTGATCCTGGCGGTCATCTGCTTCATCATCGTCTTCAAAGGCCCCGGCAAGGATCGCAAGGCGGCGGTCCCCGATTCGGTCGATAGCGGCGGCCCTGCCGCCCAGCACGGGCTACAATCGGCAGCGGAGATCTACAACATCGACGGCGTCGAGGATCCCTACTTTGAGGATCTGATGATCCAGGTCATGACCCGCAAGGCTGGCTCCCCCCTGCCGTTCGCGTTCGGTCTCCCGGGAAAGGAGCACCGGAAGGCCGAGATCGAGCCGCGCAAGGATCCAACCGATAGCAGGCCGATGATCGGCGTCCGGCCGGCATCCATCCCGGTACTCGACACCAGCCGCTACTACCCCAAGACGGTGAAAAGCCCCACCGAGTCCCACAGCGCCGCCGCCCGGGCCAAACGGGTTGATGGCAAGCCGGGTGGTCTGGAGTTCGGCGACCGTATCATCGCAACGACCGACCCGGCCGACCCGAAGAAGATCACCAAGCTGCCGTTCGACGAGCGCATGCGGAGTTATGAGCGCAAGCACAAAATCGAGCCAGCGAGCGGACAGCTCGACTATTTCGAGATGGCCCGCCGCCTGCATTTGCTGGCGGGCAGCGATGTCGTCCTGCGCATCGAGCGCGAGGTGGACGGCAAGACCCAAACGCTGGATTTCGTCGTGCCGCCTGTCTACCACCGGACCTTCGGCGCGGTGATGCGTATGGGCCAGATCACCCTGTTGCGGAAAAATGGCCCGGGCGAGAACGCCGTGGAACGCCTGGCGGACGGCAAAACGCAACGGATGCCCGTCAAGGCGCGCGAACGCGACAAGAGCCACGACGGCGACGTGATCGTCCGCGTCGAGGTCAAGGAGCCCGACGGGTCGATCACCCGCTTCCCTGAGTATCCGGTCCAGACGATCGGGGCGATGTTCCAGCCGGCGGAATTGCGCGGCTTTGCCGTCACGGCGGCCCTGATCAAAGAGAGCAACCTGAATAGTCTCGATCCGCTCCGTCTGCCGGACCAGCTGCGCCAGTGGGCCCGGCGGATGGCCGAGGCGGGCAAGAAGGACGAGCGGGTCGTCGTGTTGCATATCATTCGGGACATTGGCCTGAAGGGCCAGGGCGCGCAGAACGAACCGAAGCGCCTGGAGCTGACGTGGAACGAGGAATACGAGGACAACAAGGAAATCCCGATGACGCTCAGTTCGCCCCTGTCGATCCCGGGGCTGGGCATTGGTTATCGGGTCAAGACGACCATCGGCAGCATCGACCCGAAGGTGACAGGCGTCGCCGCCGTGGGCACGCCGGGCATTGCCGCGGGCGCGGCGACGGCTGCCGGCGTTCCCGACCTTGCCGCCGTGGGGCCAAACCCGCTGCGGCCCGGTGACATCATCAAGGAATTCAAGCGCTTCACCCTGGGCGACACGCCCGAGGAAGCCGCCTGGGGCCCCTGGGTCTCGCTCGAGTCGGAACAGTGGGCATTGATCTTTCAGACGCTGCAGTTGCCGGCGATCAAGGAGGTTGCTCTGAAGGTGGAGCGCGGCGGCAGCGTCCAGGAGATCACGCTGCAGCTACGTGAGGCGAAAGACTGGCCGCGAGCGTCGGACACGCGCGGGATGCTGCTGGCGAGCGACCTGCGGCGGCAGCACGCGGACGGCATTGGCGAGGCGATCGGCCTGGGGCTGAAGGACACCAAGAACAGCATCCTGCAGGTCTACCAGAACCTCCAGGGCATGATCAGCGGCCGCATCTCGGTCGAGAACCTCGGCGGGCCGGTGACGATCGCCCGCGTGGCGTACTACATTGCCGGCGTCGATTTCTGGGAGTTCGTGTTCTTCCTGGGGCTGATCAGCGTCAACCTGGCGGTGATTAACTTCCTGCCGATCCCGGTGCTGGACGGCGGCCACATGGTCTTCCTGATTTACGAGAAGATCCGCGGCAAGCCGGCGTCGGAGGGCGTGCGCGTCGGGGCGACCTACGCTGGCCTGCTGCTGCTGGCGTCGCTGATGATCTTCGTGCTGTTCCTCGACATCAAGCGCCTCCTCTGACAAGGCGCCACTGCTCGCTTGCGGGTTAGCGCTTTCTCCACTGCTAACCCGCAAGCGGGAAAACCGGGAGACGTGTCGCCGTGGGCCAGCCGGGGAACTTGCAACTCCAGATCGACGCCCTCGACCTGAAAGGCCCGCAGCGCACGGGCCGCCTTGTCGATCTCATCCTCACCGAAGCGGTCAGCCGCTCGGCCAGCGACGTCCACTTCGAGCCGACCCATCAGTCCCTCGAAGTGCGTTTCCGCCTCGACGGCGTGCTGCACCGTGTGGCAGTCCTCAACCGCGATCTCGCGGCCAATGTCGTCGCTCGCCTCAAGGTGCTCGCCGAACTGCTGACCTACCGCCAGGACATTCCGCAAGAGGGCCGCCTTTCCGGCCGGGCGCTCTACGGCGTCGATATGCGCGTCAGCACATTTCCGACCATTCACGGGGAAAAAGCGGCGGTGCGCGTCTTCGACGCCGGCGCCCGCATCCTCGACCTGGAGCAACTCGGCCTGCCCGACGCTCTCCTCGGCGAACTGCGGAAGCTATTCCTGCAGCGCACCGGGGCAATTTTCCTGACCGGCCCCAGCGGCAGCGGCAAGACCACGACCATCTACGCCTGTCTGCGTCACCTCCTGCGCGAGAGCCAGGGTGGCCGTCATATTGTCACCATTGAAGATCCGGTAGAACAGGTTCTCGAAGGCATCAGCCAATCGCAGGCGCGCCCGGGGACCGAGTTCGATTTCGCCCGCGGGTTGCGCAGTTTGCTCCGGCAGGATCCCGAGATCATCATGGTGGGCGAGGTCCGCGACAGTGAAACCGCCCACATCGCCATTGAGGCGGCCCTGACCGGCCATCTCGTGCTGAGCACCCTGCACGCCGGTTCGTCCTGTGGGGTCATCAGCCGGCTGCTGGAAATGGGCATCGAGAGTTATCTGCTGACCAGCGGCCTGCGCGGCATTTTGAACCAGCGCTTGCTGCGGCGATTGTGCGAGAATTGCCGGCAGCGTTCCCAAACAGAGTTTGGGAACGAGGGGCGCGGCTGGGAAGCGGTTGGCTGCGAGCGTTGCTTCAATACGGGGTATCACGCCCGCATGCTCCTCGCGGAACTGATTCCGCTGGACGGACCGCTGCGGCAGGCTATTCTGAACCGGGCCGACACCGTCGCCCTGGAGCGCTGCGCCGCCGGGTCCGGACGGCCGACCATCTGGACCGCCGCCGAGCGCGCCCTTGCGCTTGGCTGGACCACCTCCGACGAAGTGACGCGCGTTCTCGGTCCGCGTGCGGATGTCGGCTCGTGACTCCGGCAAGCCCACGGGTTGCAACCCGTGGGCTTGGTTCGAGGAGCCGTCTCTCGGGAGCAACGCATGTCCAGCAGCCCCGACCCCTCCTTGCCACCTGTTGACGAAGCGGCACCGCAGGCCAGCCAACCTGCCGCTCCGGCACGCCCCCTGGGCGGCCAACTCTCGGCGGAGGATCTGATCGCGCTGAACGAGGAAATCGCCGGCATGGCGCGGGCGGGGCTGCCGCTGGACCAGGGGCTGGCGGCGCTCGCGCGCGAAATGGGGCGCGGCCGGCTCCAGCAGGTGACCCGTACACTCGCCGACGATCTGAAGGCCGGCTTCACCTTGCCGCAGGCCCTCGAACGGCAAGGGGGCCGCGTGCCGCCGTACTATGCCGCTCTGCTCGCCGCCGGCATCCGCAGCGGACGCATCGGCGACGTGCTCGGCACGCTGACCATTTACGCCCGGTCCATCGGCGATTTTCGTTCAACCGTCATTAGCGCCCTGCTTTATCCAACAATCGTCCTCATCCTGGGAATCGGGCTGCTGGTGTTTGTCGGCATCACGGTCCTGCCGCTGTTCGTCGAGATCTTCGAGCAGATGAAGGTGAAGTTGCCCGCCCTCACGAAGATCCTCGTGTTCGTGGGGCAGCATCCGCTCGAAATTTTGGTCTTGCCGGTCGCGATCGTGATTGGCGGACTGGTGAGCGCGCGCTTGCTGTTGGGGACGTCGGCAGCCGGCCGCGTGCTGTGGGCCCGCTTTGTCTATGCCCTGCCCCTCGTCGGCGTCCTGATTCGCTCGGCGCGTCTGGCGGCCTTCGTGGATCTGCTCGGCCTCCTGGTCGACCAGGCCATTCCGCTGCCGGAAGCGCTGCGCCTGGCCGCGGCCGCCTCCAGCGATCCACTGCTGACCGAGGGCGCCGCAGACATCGACCATGATCTCCGTCAAGGCGTCCCGCTGGGCGAGGCCCTGCTGCGGCAGCGGCTGGTGCCGGATCTCGTGGTCTGGATGACCCGTTTCGGCGAGAAGCAGGGCACGCTGGGGACCGCGCTGCACCACCTGGCGCAGATGTACCGGCGCCAGGCAGAGACGCGGGCTACCCTACTGCGCACCGTGCTGCCGCCGCTGCTGACGATCTTCCTGGCCATCCTGCTCGGCGGCCTGTTCATCTTCGGCCTTCTGAGCCCCCTGTTTAACCTGCTGCAAGGACTGGGGGGAGGCGGCCTATGAGGAGTGTGGTCAAGGTTCTGCTGGGGGAAGTGTGGTTCCTGCTCGTGCTGCCCCTGCTCGGAGCCGGCCTCGTCCACTTTCTCGGGGTGTTCGGGCTGTTCCTGTACCTGATGCTGTTTGTGATCTGGTGCTGGGAGCTATTTGCCTACTCTCACTATCGCGTTTGTCGTCAGCAAGAGGTGCTGCACGTGCTGGAGACGGCGGCGGCGACGCAGGTGCCGCTGGAGGCGGTCCTGAGTGCCTACCTTGAGGACCGGCCGCGCGATGGCCTGCACCGTTTCCTCGTGGGGATCTTGCTGTTCTTCGTCTTCCCGGGCTACTACTGGATCCACCTGCAGCGCCGCTTCGATGCTCGGCTCAACCTGCTGGTGGCCATGCTCGAGTCCGGCGTGCCGCTGCATCAGGCGCTCGGCGCCGTTCCTGGGGTGGTCTCCCGGGAGGTTGCCCTGGCGATCACCGTCGGCGCGTTCACTGGCCGGCTGGCGCTGGCACTGCACCGCTTCCCTGGCCGGCGCGCGGCGCCGCTGTGGCTGGAGTTAGCGCCGCGGTTGATGTATCCGTTGCTCGTCCTGTTCGTCCTGCTGGGCAACCTCTTCTTCCTGTGCGTCGTTGTCATTCCGAAGTTCGAGAAGATCTTCTCGGATTTCAAGATTGATCTTCCAGCTCCCACCCGGACCCTGATCGACAGCAGCCGGTGGGTGATCGGCCATGTCCCGTGGGGATCCTCGCTCCTCGGGACGCTCCTGGCATTGTGGATTTTCCTGATGTCCCTCGTGGTGATTCCCGCGACAATGCTACTGTTCAGCTCGCGCGCCAAATGGTATTTTCCAATACTGGGCGGGCTCTACCGCCTGCGCGCCCGCGGGGAGTTCCTGCACCTGCTGGGGCTCATGCTGGAAACCGGCAAGCCCTTGCCGGAGATCCTGGAGCACCTGAGCGAGTCGCGGTTGCTGCCGCGCGTGGTGGCGGGACGCGTCGCCGGGCTTGCGGAGGACGTACAACAAGGGCAGTCCCTAGTCGAGAGCCTGGCGCGGCATGGCCTGGCAACGAAATCCGTGTGCGGCCTGATCCTTGCCGCCGAGAAGACGCAGAATCTGCCGCGGGTGCTGCAGGAACTTGGCGAAACGCTCATGCAGCGCTGTGCCCGGCGCGCCTACCGGCTGGCGATGGTCGGCTTCCCGGTGTTCATCTTCGCCTGTGCTTGCTTGATTGGGTTTGTGGCGGTGGCGATGTTCAGTCCCCTGGTGGCCTTGATCCGAGGTGTGCATGGCTGAGCAAGCGACCCGAAACCCCTCCCCCCAACCCCCTCCCCGCAACGGAGAGGGGGAGAGAAGAAGGCTCCTTTGGCTTGCTCCCCCTCTCCGTTGCGGGGAGGGGGTTGGGGGGAGGGGTATTCTCTCTGCCCCTGAGCAAGCGACCCGAAACCGTGCTGCCTTCACCGTCGCGGAATGTGTCATCGCCCTGGCGGTGATTGGCGTGGTGGCGGTGGTCGTCGGTCAGTGTTTCGTCTGGAGCGTGGGCGAACGGGCACGCCTCAGGGCGCGCCAGGCGGCCCTGGAACTGGCTGCGAACGTCCTCGAAGCGGGGCGAGCCGCGTCCTGGGATAAACTCGATCGTCAATGGGCGGAAGAGCAGACGATCCCCGCCGAGATGGCCACCCTGTTGCCTGCGGGGAAACTGGTCGTAACGCTGGAAGCGGAGAAATCGTTGCCGCATACCCGGCGCCTGACTGTCGAAGTCCGCTGGCAGTTCGATCCTCAGGTTCCGCCCCAGAGCGTGGAGTTGACGACTCTCCTCAGTGCCCGAACGGCGGCCAAACCCGGAGGCAAGTCATGATCCTTCCACTGGCGACCCGGCGCGGGTATTCGCTGCTTGAAATGCTGTGCGTGATGGTTCTGCTCGCGATTGTGGGTGGCGGGCTGACCTTGTTGTTGATGGAAAGCCTGGCCGTGCAGCGTGCGCAGAACGAGAGCTACGACCGCCTGGTGCAGCACCATGCCCTGGCGGATGTGTTCCGCGCTGACGTAGCCAGTGCGGAGAAAGCCCCCGAAGAGTGGCAACAATACACGGCCACTTCCGAGACCTTGATTCTCCAACTGAAGAACGGCGCGCACGTCGTCTACATCTGGTGCGGCGAAGAACTGGAGCGGCGCGTCTGCGACGGCGAGGAGGAATCATCCCGGATGCTGCCCGTCGGCGAGGGTGTTGGCGTCGAGTTCACCCGCGACGGTTCGGGCCGCGAACTGGTCCGCCTGCGTCTGCTGACGCTGCGCTCCGGCAATCCCCTGCCGGGTCAAACACTGGAAATCGCGGCCGCCGTGGAAGGAGATTGGCGATGACTCGTGCGCAGACCACAACTCCCCGACAGGGCATAGCGATTGTGATGGCGCTGGTGCTGATCGCGAGCCTCACGGTGATTCTGTCCGTGGCGGCTGTGCAGATGATCGCTCAGCGCAAGGTGCTCCGTCAGCGCGAGCACCAGCTGCAAGCGACATGGCTGGCCCGCGCCGGCGTCGAACTGGCCGCCGCCCGCCTGCTGGACAAACCGGCCGCCTTTACCGAGGAAAACCGGGAACTGGCGCCGGAGAGCCGTGTCCGGATCGCGGTCGAGAAAACAGCGCCGGACGTCTATCGGGTGACGGCCGAGGCGGAGGTGGGCCTTGAAAACGGCCCGCCGGTGACACGTTCGGCAAGCGGTCGCTTCCGCCGGACGGCAGACGGTGACACCATTCGGCTGCAAGCACTCGCCCCGGAGCGGTAGCGAGGCAGCTGCGCGGAATGGGCCGCATGGGCAAGTCTTGCCGCCGGGGAAGGTTATACCCTCTCTCCAGCTATCATCTCCGACCGAGTCCGCCATCCCCTCGCAACTCCTGCAGACAGGCGGGTCGATCCTATCAGCATGCACGGCATGTGGTAGGCCCCGCGAGCCGAGCGGGGCCGGAGTGCCGCTCGGCTCGCGGCACCTACTCGTTTCTTCCTGCCTCGAATGGACAGGGGGGTCTCATGAAGAAGACGGTCTCCCTTTCCCTGGCGGTGCTGGTTTTCGCGGTCAGCCGCTCGCTGGCGCAGTCCCCTTTCTCCCCTTCAGCACCCGGACCGAGCGCCACCGCAACGAGCCCGC
>DASPXY010000910.1:0-8348 GCA_035637055.1 Gemmataceae bacterium
TGAGCGCCTGCGGCTGCGACGGGTGGTTGGCGAACTGCTTCGAGAGCAGCTTGTCGTAGACCAGGCGCGCCGCCTGCGACAGCTTGGCTCGCTCCGGCGCTTGCGCCTGCAAAGCGGCTCGGCGCTGCAAACAGTGACCGAACTTGAGGAGAGCGTCGCCGGTCTGCGACCCCGCCGGCTCGGCGCCGACGAACGCCTCCAGCATATCCGCGGCGGCTTTCAACTTGGCCTCTAATTTGCCCGTTTCCAGAGCGTCTTCGGGGATAATGTTCGGTGTGAGACGCAGCAGGCAATCGGCGATGAGGTACGGCACCGCGACGAGTTCGCCGTTGCGGTCGGCCTGCGGGATGCTCTCGAACGTCCCCCGCGCCTGGTCGTACTCGCCCTTGCGATAGTGGCTCATCGCCAGACCATAGCGCGCGAGGTTGACCTGCGGGAACTCCGGATACTTCTCGACGATGACCTTGTAGCGCCGCGCCGTCTCGGTGAGCAACGCCGGCACCTCCTTCTCGCGCTGCGGCACGTTCGGGTTCTTCTCCGCCGCCAGGGCCCGGAAGTAGCTGTTCTCGGCGTGGCGGAACAGGACCGCCGGCAAGAGGGTGCTTTTCGGGAACCGCTCTTGGAAGCGCTGACACGCCTTGTCGGACTCGTTGTAATCGCCCGCCAGGTGCAGGGCCGTCGCGAGTCGCTGCTGAACTTCCTCCTCGCGTTCGGGCAGGGCCTTCTCATTGAGCAACTGACCGTAGGTCGCGGCGGCTTCCCGGTACTGCTTCACCATCTGCTGCACGTCCGCGGTCTCCAGCAGGATTTCGCCGCGGCGCTGTTTGGCTTCGGGGTCGCTCGGGATCAATTGCTGGGCGCGCTCGGCCGCTTGGCGGAAGGTGTCCATCGCCTCGCGCAACGCCTGGCTGTAGCCGGGGAAATTGGTCGCCGGATCCGGCGCGGCGCCCGCGCGAGCCTTCCCTAGCCAGAACAGAACCTGATCGGCGAGGCGACGGTCCTTGTCGATTAGCGGCTGGAGGGTTTTCATCGCCTCGCCAAATTCCTTCAGCTGGACCTGACAGAAGCCGAGCCGCAGTTTGGCCTCGTCAGCAAGCGGTAGGCCAGGGTATTGCTTGGCGAAGTCGGCGAAACGGCCGCGCGCCGCGCCGAAACTGCCGCCCTCGTAGAGCAGCACGCCCCCGTAGAACGCGGCGCGGGCGACATGGTCCGGCGACGGATCTTTCGCCAGCGCTTCGACGCGCGCCTTCTCGGCGGGATCCTTCTTCAGCAAGTCGGGGCGTTTCAGGGCGTCGATCGCGGCCTTCTTGTTGCGGGCGTAATCGCTCAGGACGCCTTCGTAATGATGCATGGCCTCGGCACGCTCGTCGGCGAGGTGATGCGTCCGCGCCAGCAAGTAACGGGCGTGCGGCCCGAACACCGGGTCGGCGAAGGGGGCGAGCATGCTGAGCGTCTTCTCGGCGGCGGGGTGGTCCTTGAGCAGGAAGCAGGCGAAGCCGTGATAATAGCGGCCGAGGTCGCGGTAACGACTGCGCGTCAGCACCGGATCGCCGAGGAAGGGTGTGCTCGCGGCGCGGGCTTCTTTGGTCTTGAGCAAGCGCAGCAACATTTCGGCGTGGTCGCAGCGAGCGCGGGCGACCCATTCCCATTCCAGCGGCAATTCCCTGGCATCCTTGGCGACCTGCGGCGCCTTGGCGGTGTAGGCGTCGATGGCAGCGGCGAACTGCCGGGCGGCCTCGTCGAAACGCTGCTGGGCGGCCGCACGACGCGGCTGCGCCTCCTGCGGTTTTGCGTCGGCGGCGGCCAGTTCCGTCACGCCCAGACCGCGCAGCGCCAGCCCAAGGTGATAAAGAATACCCGGATACTCTGGAATATCCTTGTTGGCGGCGAACTGTTGGAGCAACTCGCGGGCCTCGGTGTAGTTTTTCTGCGGGGCGTCGATCAAGGTCAACGCCAGGCCGTAGCGGGCAGCTGGAGCGTCCTTGTGGCCGGGAAAGCGGGCGAGGAATTCGCGGAAACGGGTCACGGCGAAGGTGTGGTTCTTTTCGTTGTAAGCCTTGCGGGCACTGCTGAGGATCAGTTCGGCGGCCTGATCCTGCGTCATCTGGGCCGCCGCGGGACTCACCCAGACGCACAGGGCCAGGAGGATCGGCGACAGGAGCCTGAGCCTGTCGCGGCGTCGAGAAGCAGGGTGTGACATCCGCGGAGACCTCCAGGAACGGCGTGCGGGCGACAGCCGGGAAAGTTGTTGTGGGTAAGGGGCGCACTGCGGGGCGTTGGGTGGAACCTGCGCGGGGAGCCGGTCAACTCACTTTCCTCTGCCGGTGAGGGATTGGGGGGAGGGTGGCAAACCGGCAGTTGCTCCAGACCCGTATTGTGGGCGGCGGCGCGGGCGGAGTCAACTGGCGAAATCGGGAACTATGCCGGAGACCGGCAAGATTTGTAGCCCGACTCTCCGAGTCGGGTTCAGTAATCAAGCCCCCGACTCAGAGAGTCGGGCTACGCGGCATCGGAGTACGTCGGTTCCGGCTATTCGCCGAATACGCAAGCCGCACCGCAATCGCGTTGCCCTTGACACCGCGACGCCCCTTTCTATAATCCGCCCCTCGCACGTTCAGCCTTTTTCGATGCCACGTTTGCACCGTTGCCGACCAGGGCCCGCCCCGGCGGCACTGGAGTTGGCCTGCGGGACTGCCCCTCGGCTCACAGCGAGCCCGCGGGTGATACAGGGGACGGCACAGGCAGAGCGGGAGGAGCCGTGGTCAAGCAATCCAGCACACGCAGGCTCAGCTATGTCGTGGCGGCCCTCGGCGTCTTCGCCGGGGCGCTGCTCAGCGACGGCCGCGCCCAGGATCCCGCCCAGACTACCCTGCGCTGGGGACGCAACGACAGCGGCAACGCCCAGCCTATTCTCCTGTCGGCGCGCGAGATCATCA
Organism: Gemmataceae bacterium; assembly: GCA_035637055.1. Classification (GTDB taxonomy): domain Bacteria; phylum Planctomycetota; class Planctomycetia; order Gemmatales; family Gemmataceae; genus DASPXY01. Next base: position 2,937 of record DASPXY010000910.1, read on the forward strand.
CGTGGAAGGAAGGCAGCCAGCGCGTTCTCTTGCTGCGCGGCTCCGCCTTCATCGGCCAGGGCGTTACCCAGGCCCGCATGCAGCAAGCCGTCGTCTGGCTCGATGAGGAGCGCAAGAAGACTTCTGGCATCTACTACCTCGATATCTACGCCGAGGGCGACGTCACCCTGACCGACGGCCCGCGCAGTGTCAACGGAGACAACCCCGTCCCGAAGGCCCTGCTGCAGCTCGCCACGCGGGGTGAGATCCCGGTGAAATCCTGGAACAGCCGCATCGCCACGACACCGCTGCCGCGCGATCCGCTTTATCTGACCGCCGCCCTGGAGCGCTCCGGGAGAGCCGCCGCCCCACAACCGCAGCCGCCTCCGTCCAACCGTGTGATGCCGGCGGGCGGCCCAGGGATGTCCGTGCCGTCGGGACCGGTCATCCAGCGAGTCGCGGCGCAGGAGGTCGCTCCGCCTCCCGCCCCGGTGGCGCCCGCCCCGGTTCCTGTCGCGCCGCTGCCGGCTCCGGTGCCGCGCTTCCAGCCCGTGCAAGGGCCGGCGCCTGTGCCCGCGTTCCAGCCGGTGCCGCCCGCTCCGGCCGGTCCCGGCAACGCCTTGCCGTTGCCCCCGGTGCCCCCCGTGGCGCCCAACCAGAACCGCGGCCCGCAACCTGCACCCGAAGTTGCTCCGCTACCGCGCGCCATCGTCCCCGAAGCGGATTTCGAGGAGGCGCCGCTGCGCTCCGTCATCATCCGGCCGCGCTCCTCGCTCGAACTCAAGGCGCAGAAGTTCCCGACGCCCAGCGGCGAAGCCGCCGTTGTCGTCACCAATGGCGTCATCATCCACGTCAACGATCCGCTCAACAAGGGCATGGTCGATATCGAGGCCGACCGCGTCGTCTTCTGGACGCGCGACGACTTCCGGGACGTGTTCAAGGAAGACGCCGCTCCGAAGCAGGCCGGCAAACGCCCCCTGGAGTTCTACCTGTCCGGCCACGTCGAGATTCGGCAGCAGGTCGATAAGGACACGCGCATCCTGCGCGCCGAGGAGGTGTATTACGACGTCAATCGCAGCGTCGCCATTTGCCTCGACGCCGACCTGGAAGTCAAACAGCCTGGCCTGCCGGACCCGCTGCACTTGCAAGGCCCCGAGATTTACCAGCTCAACGCCAAATTCTTCAAGCTCGGCAAATCCTCCGTCAACGCCAGCAAGTTGCCCTACGGTCCCGGCCTGCAGCTGACGATGAGCGGTTCCTCGCTGGAAGAGATCGAGGTCAAGAAACGCGGTTTGCTCCAGCTGATCGGCCTCGGCCAGCCAAAGGTCGATCCCGTCACCGGTCAGGAAGAGGTCGAAAAACAGCGGCTGTTCCGCGCCAAGAACGTAGTATTGTGGATCGAGAATATCCCTATATTCTACGTACCGTACGTGCAGGGGGACGTGAACGATCCGCTCGGCCCGCTGCAAAACTTGATGATCAACTACAACCGCATCTTCGGCTTCCAGACCTTCGTCACGCTGGACGTCTACGACCTGCTCGGCATGACGCCGACGCCGGGGACACGCTGGCGGCTCAATCTCGACTACATGAGCCGCCGCGGGCCGGCGCTCGGCACCGACTACATCGCCAACGGCAAGGATCTCTTCGACATCCCCAACAAGTACGACGTGCGTATCCGCGCTTACGGCCTCCACGACCGCGCCTCGGATATCCTGGGCGGCAATCGCGGGCAGACGCTCCTGCTGGACGAGCCCCCGCCCTTGCACTGGGAGAACATCACGCACCCGGAATGGCGCGGCTGGCTCAACACCAGCGTCAACGTGCAGGAATTGCCCTGCGGCTTCACGTTCCAGAGCATGATCAACGCCATTTCCGATCGCAACTTCATCGAGCAATACTTCCCCTTCCAGTGGAACAGTGAGCTGAACCTGGAAACGTTCCTCTACCTCAAGCAGCAGCAAAATAACTGGGCGTGGACGGCGTTGCTGGAACCGAACCTGCGCAACTGGATCACCGAGACGATCTGGGCGCCGAAGGTAGACGGCTACCTGCTCGGCGAGAAGTTATTCGGCTGGATCACCACCAACACCAGCGCCGGCATCGGCTGGGCACACTTGCAGCCAACGCACCAGCCGCCGGTGCCAATCTCCATCACCGACCAGAACGTGGAGACGGGGCGGCTCGACTTCCGCGAAGAAGTGAGCGTCCCGTTCACCCTGGGAGCGATCCGTTGGGTTCCTTACGCGATCTATGAAGAGACCTATTACACCGAGGATCTGGAACGGAAGGATCGCGGCCGGGCGTACATCGCCGGCGGCCTGCGCAGCAGCATGCCGCTGTCACAGCTGTTCCCCGACGCCAGCAGCGAACTGCTGAACATTCACGGCCTGTATCACAAGATCCTCTTCAGCAGTAACTACTTCGTCGCCCACAGCGATACGCCCTATACGATCTTGCCGCAGCTCGACCGCCTCAACGACGACGCCAGCGATCAGGCCCTGCGCAACATCAAGTCCTGGCAACCACTGTTCAACCCCGGCTTCGGCAAGTTCCTGATCACGAGTCCGGCGTTCGACCCGCAGACGTACGCCATTCGCACCCTGATCGACAATCGAGTGGACACGCTGAACACCGTGGAGGTCTTGCAGGGGAGCATTTTCCAGCGGTTGCAGACCAAGCGCGGCTATCCGGGGCAGGAGCACGTCATTGACTGGATGACGCTGGACCTGAGCGGCGCGTACTTCCCGCACCCGACGCGCGACAACTTCGGCGAGAGCTTCGCATTCCTGAAGTACGATTACAAATGGCACATTGGCGATCGTTTGACGGTCGTGAGCGACGGTTGGTACGAACCGCTGAGCCACGGCACGCGCACGTGGATGGCAGGGGTGGAGATCAATCGGCCGGACAGCACGATGTTCTCGTTCACCTACCGCGAGATTGACCCGTTGCTGACACGGATGGTAACGGCTGTGGTGACTTACCCCTTCAGCTACAAGTATTCGGTCAGCCTCATCGCAAGCTACGACTTCGGCAACAACATCCAGATGAACGGCATTACGCTGACGCGCTACGGCACGGATCTGCAGGTGAACATGGGCCTGTACGTCAACTCGGTGGTGAACACGGTCAGCTTCACGTTCGAGGTCTTCCCGAACCTGCTGCCCGGGAACAAGCGCGTCACCGGCGCCAGTGGCGGGTTCCTTCAGTCGGTCGCTCCACCGCGCTAAACGTGACTCGTGGTGGCAGGGTCTCCTGACCCACGTTGTGGCACGGTCTCCTGACCGTGCCACTCTGCTGACCGCAGGTCTCCCTGAGTGTCAGGAGTCCAGAGGAGACCTTCGGTCGCAAGAGTGGCACGGTCAGGAGACCGTGCCACAACAGCGCCCACGGGCCGCAGCCCGTGGGCTTGCCCACCTCACGGTCCGCCCTGCTTGATGATGACGCGAACACGTTGGCCGATGTAGAGGTGCCGGTCGCCAGGATTGAGCGTGATGATGCATTCCCGCGTGCGCACATCGTTGTACTGGAACGGCTCGAACACCTTGGAGCGGCGCTGCGTGAACTGGCCAGAGACGAACTTGACGCGCCCCTGCCACTGCGGACCCGCGCGCGTGTCGTCCTCGATGAGGACCGACTGCCCAGGCTCCACCTTGCTCGCCCACTCCTGCATCACCTCGGCGCGAATGATCCGCGGCGTGTTGGGACAGAACTGGATCGCCGGCACCTTCGGGTCGCGGCTGAGCGCCTCGCCCTCGTTCGCAAAGAGCCGCAACACGGTGCCGTCAGCGGGCGCGTACAGGTCGCACTCCAGCAGGGCCAGGCGTGCCCTGTCCACGTCCGCTTTCTTGGCGACGATCGACTGTTCGGCACGGCCGATGTCGGGGCCGAAGTTGTAAGCCTTCACGTCGCGGAGTTTCTCCTCTTCGGCCTGCACCAGCCGTTGCAAGCCTCTCTCCTTCTCCTCGTAAATGGCAAGTTCGTCCTGACTGATGTGCTCCAACTTGAAAAGTTTCCGCTTGGGTACGAGTTCGTGGCCAGCCTGCTTGACATTGCTCCGAGCATACTCGACCGCATTCTCCTGCTGCTTGATCTTGTAGGGATAGTTCGCCTGCAGTTGCTTTACCTTCGCCAGCTCGAACTCAGCGGCCTGCAAGTTGGCCCTGGCGCGTTTCAGCTGGTCCCGGGCATCGCGGTCGTCAAGGCTCAGCAGCATGGAGCCTTCCCAGACTGCATCGCCCTCGTGGACCCAGATGTACTCCACGCGACCCGGCTGGACCGGATGGAGCAACGCGATGCCGCGCTCGACATCGACGTAGCCCAAGGCCCAAATCACATCGGCGCCCGGCTGGACGCGCACGCTCTCGGTGCTGCCCCCCTTGGTGGGCCCGTTCTGGGCCGGTGCATGGTTCAACATCCAGCCGGCGCCGACGGCAGTGCCGAGTAGCAGCAGGATCCCCAGCAACCAGAAAAAGCGAAGCGGGCGGCGCGTGGTGCTCATGGTGTATCCCTCAAGATGACGGTCAAGCCCACGGGTGGCAACCCGTGGGCTTTGCGGCCTAACTACGGAGTTCGGCCTGCGTTGACTCCGCCAGGACGCCGTCTTCCAGGTGGAACACGCGATCCACATGGGGAATGATGCGGGCATCGTGGGCGACAACCAAGATGGTCGCGCCGCGGTCGTGGGCGGCGGCACGCAACAGTTCGATCACCTGCTCGCCGTGCTTCCAGTCCAGGGCACTCGTCGGCTCGTCGGCGAAGCAGAACGTCGGCTCCTTGATGAGCGCGCGCCCGATGGCGACGCGCTGCTTCTCGCCGCCGGACAGCTGAGCGGGGCGGAGGTGGGCCTTTTTGCCCAGGCCGAGCAGGGCGAGTATGTCGTCGGCGCGGCGGCGGGCGTCGCGGGCGCTGTCGCCGCGGCCCCAGCGCAACACCATCTCCAGTTGCTGGCGGGCGGTCAGGGCCGGGAACAGGTTGTAGCCCTGAAAGATGAAGCCGCAGTGCTTCAGCCGAAAATTTTCACGCTCGCGCTCCGTCATCGCCCACAAATCCTGGCCCATCGCCACGACACGGCCGCTATCGGGCTTGAGCAGGCCGGACAGCACCGCCAGCAGGGTCGATTTACCGCTGCCCGACGGCCCCATCATCAGGGCGAGTTCGCCCGGGTACATATCCAACGAAATATCCGCCAGCGCGACTGTCTTGGTTTCGCCGCTGCCGAAACTGCGCGTCAGATGGCGAGCGCGCAGCGTTGGGGTTCCAGATGTTTCCTCATTGAACATGCTTGGTCCCTTGGTCAAGCAATCCGCCTCCGAACGAGCGGCGGGGTTTATCCCCGCCGTCTTCCGCCGGGATAAACCCGGCGGCTCGTCAGGTTCAGCGCAACAGGGCGACCGGCTCGATCAACCGCAGCGAACGCAGGGCGGCCAG
>DASPXY010000911.1:0-6481 GCA_035637055.1 Gemmataceae bacterium
TCACCGGCCGCGGTTGGGCGGGCCTGCTCGTCGGCCTGGCGGGCGTGCTGCTGCTCCTGGGGCCAAAACTGGAAAACCCCGCCGACTTCGTGCGCGACCTCAGCCCGCTGTTGGTCCTCGGCTCCGCCTGCGCCTGGTCGCTCGGCTCACTGCTGATGCGGCACCACCGCCTGCAGGGATCGCATTTGACCGCAGCCGCTTACCAGATGATCGTCGGCGGTAGCTGCCTTACCCTGGTCGGCCTGGCCGCGGGCGAGGTGCAGCAACTCCCGGAGCAAATCACGCCGGGCGCCGTGGGCGCCTTTTGCTATCTGCTTATCGTCGGCTCGCTGGTCGGCTTTGTCGCCTACAACTGGCTGCTCGGCCACGTCTCGGCAGCGCAGGCGAGCACGTATGCCTACGTCAACCCGGCCGTCGCCGTGCTGGTCGGCTGGGCCGATGGCGAGGACATGACGCCCTGGCTGCTCGGCGGGATCGCTGTTATCCTCGCCGGCGTGGCGCTCGTCCGCGGCGGCGGCCGCCGGCCGCACAGGCGAGACGCCTGTGCCACGAGCGCGGGGCCTGACGACGCAGACGAGGGGTTGCCGCGCGGTTATCATAAAGAGGTGAGGATTACTCGTTGAAAATGCCTCGGCGAGCGGGGGGCGTAAGCCCCCTGATTCTGAGACGACGCGCAAGCATCAGGGGGCTTACGCCCCCCGCTCGCCTGCATCTGTGAGGGCCCAGAGATGAGCACCGAGACATTGCAGTTCAAGACCGAGTTGAAGCAGCTCCTGCATCTCATCATTCACTCCCTGTACTCCCACAAGGACATTTTCCTGCGCGAGCTGATCTCCAACGCCAGCGACGCCATCGACACGCTGCGCTTCCAGGCATTGACCCGCCACGAACTGATCGCCGACGGAGCCGACTGGAAAATCAAGCTCATCCCCGACGAGAAGCACGGCACCCTGACCATCTCCGACAACGGCATCGGCATGACGCGGGACGCGATTGTCGAGAACCTCGGCACCATCGCCAAGTCGGGCACGCGCGCGTTCCTGGAGGCACTCAAAAAGGCCGACGCTCAGGAACGCCCCGACCTGATCGGCCAGTTCGGCGTTGGTTTCTACTCGTCGTTCATGGTCGCCGACAAGGTCACCGTCATCGCGCGCGCCGCCGGGGCCGCGAAGAACGAGGCCGTCAAATGGGAGTCCGAGGGCCAGGGGGATTTCGTTGTTGAGACGGTTGAGAAGGAGACGCGCGGCACCGACGTCATCCTTCACCTGCGCAACGACAGCCGCGAGTTCCTCGACCCGTGGCGCATCCGACAACTCATCAAGAAATACTCCGACTTCGTCGAGCACCCGATCGTCATGGATGTCGAGAAGGAGAGCGAGGACAAGCAGAAAGTCACGACCGAGGAGACGCTCAATTCGCGCAAGGCGCTCTGGCTACGGCCGAAAGCGGAGGTCACGCCGGAGGAGTACAACTCCTTCTACAAGCACCTCTCGCACGATGCCGAAGATCCGGCCAAAATCATCCACTACAAGGGCGAGGGCGTGATCGAGTTCCGCGCCCTGCTGTTCCTGCCGGCGCATCGGCCCTTCGACCTGATGGGGTGGTCCGAGACACGCAAGGGCCTGCACCTGTACATCCAGCGCATCTTCATCATGGACGACTGCGAGGCGCTGCTGCCGACGTATCTGCGCTTCGTCAAGGGGGTCGTCGATTCGCCCGACCTGCCCCTGAACGTCTCACGCGAAATCCTCCAGCAGAGCGCCCCGCTCGACAAGATCAAGTCGAACCTCGTCGGCAAGATCCTCAGCACCCTCGACGAGTGGAAACGCAAGGATCTTGAGGGCTACGCGAAGTTCTTCAAGGAACTGGGGCCGATTCTCAAGGAGGGCATCAGCCAGGACTGGAAGAACCAGCAGCGCATCGCCGAGGTGTGCCTGTTCGAGTCCACAAAAACGGAGCCGGGTAAGTACGTCGCGCTCGACGAGTACATGGAGCGGATGCCGGTCTCGCAGGAGGCGATTTACTATCTCGTCGGCGAGAGCCGCGAGCAGATCGAGCATTCGCCGTACCTGGAAAGCTTCACGGCTGCTGGCCAGGAGGTGTTGCTACTGTCCGATCCGGTGGATGAATTCGCGGTCTCGGCCCTGACGGAGTACAAGGGCAAGAAACTGCAAGCAGTGGATAAAGGCGAGCTAAAAAAGGGTGAAAGCGACGAGGCGAAGCAGAAGGAGTTCGCGCCGCTGCTCGACTTCCTCAAGGGCCGCTTGACGGAAGTCAAGGACGTGCGTCTGTCGCAACGGCTGAAGGAGAGCGCCGCCTGTCTGGTGGCCGACGAGCACGAGATGAGCGCTCACATGGAGCGGCTGATGCAGCGGTTGGGCCGCGGTCACGAGATTGCGCCGGCGAAGAAGATTCTCGAACTGAACCCGGACAATGCCGCAGTGCAGGCGCTACGGCAACTGCACGGCCGCAACGCCGGCGACGCCCGCCTGGAGAAGTACGCCCGGCTGCTGTACGACCAGGCACTGATCGCCGAAGGCTCGAAGTTGCCCAACCCGCAAGCGTTTGCGCAGCGGATCAACGAGATCCTGGCGCGCGACGCGACGACGTGATGCCGACGCCCGGCTTGCCTGTTTGTAGTTCCGCCTTCGGGTGGTGGAAGCCGCAACCGCCTGAAGGCGGAACTACGAACACGAGGGCATGGCTCAGAAACCGAGCAGGAAGGATCCGCCCGGCCCGTCGAGCCCGAACAGGCACTCATCGAGAACGTCGCGACCAACGAGGATCTCAAGGTTCGACAGTGGGACGGCCAATTCGGTCACCAGCAGAGTCGGCCGCACCAAGATGGGGCCAGCAGCCACCTTCGGCCCTGCGATGGTCAAGCTCACTTCGTAGAGGTTCACCTTGACCTGTCCGGCTGCCGTCTGCGTGGAAGCTCTGAGGCGCGAGATGAGACCGAGTTGTTGCACCACGCGAGGCGCGATGGCCGTCACATCGGTGCCGGTGTCGATGAGGCCGCGCAAGGGCAGCGCGCGGGGGAAGGGGGCGCCCGCTTGCTGGAGGGCAGCGAGTTGGTGCCCGGCGAGGCTGACCACGACCTCCAGGGTCGGGCCGTCCGCAGTTGTCGGGAAGGTCAAGTGCGGCATGGCCAGCAGTAGGGTGAGAGGCGTAGGAGCGGTTCCTCGGTGCGAATCGCATGCACCAGGAACGGCTCCAAGAGAAATGTCTCGTAACCGGCGCGGAGGGCGTCATCCTGCGTTGGGTAGAGGCCGATGATTTCCTCTCCCCTGAGCAGGGCGAACTTGCCTTCGTGCCCCTCCGCGAGCAAGCGCGGCAACTCACGGCGGAAGTAGTTCCACTCCTGTCGGAGGGGGTCATCCGGCGGCAAGTCAGGAAGTTCGGTGTAGTGGATGGTCCGGCGAACTGGTTCCGGCATGGCTGATCCTCCTTGATCGGTGAGTTTACCCGAAGACCATCCTTGGATGCAGCGCCAACTTGCCCAACGCATAAGCGTCCGGCGTTCTCCCTTGTGTTCGTAGTCCCGCCTTCAGGCGGTTTCGGCTTCCGCCGCCTGAAGGCGGAACTACGAACAGGGCATGGTTCACCTATCTTCACTCCACCTTGTAGACGAACTTGCCTTCGGCATCGACCGACACGTGCGCCCGCTGCACGCGAGTTCCCTCCGCCATGCTCGCCAGGAACTTCTCCGCCAGCTCCGGCAGCAGCGTCCCCGTCAGGATGTGATCGACGTTGCGCGCCCCGCTCTCGACCTCCTTGCAGCGAGCGGAGACAGTCGTCACGACGCTGTCGTCGTAGGTGAACTTCGCCTTGTGGTTCTCGCGCATGCGATCGCCGATCTGTTTGAGCTTCAGCGTGATGATCTTGCGCATCACCTCGTCGCCCAGCGGGAAGTACGGCACGATGTTCATGCGGCCCAGCAGAGCAGGCTTGAACACCTTGAGCAGGTCCGGCCGCAACGCCTCGGCCAACCCCGCGGCGTCCGGCATCGTCTCCGGATCGGCGCACACCTTCATGATCGTGTCCGTGCCGACGTTCGAGGTCAGAATGATGATCGTGTTCTTGAAGTTGATTTCCTCGCCCTTGTCGTCCTGCAGCATGCCCTTGTCGAATACCTGATAAAAGATCTCCTGTACGTCGGGATGCGATTTCTCGACCTCGTCGAGCAGCACAATGCTGTATGGCTTGCGACGCACCGCCTCGGTCAACACGCCGCCCTCGCCGTAGCCGACGTAGCCCGGCGCCGAGCCCGTGAGCCGCGAGATCTTGTGGCTCTCCTTGTACTCGGACATGTTGATGATGACCATGTTGCGGTCGCCGCCATAAAGGATGTCGGCCAGAGCCATCGCCGTCTCGGTCTTGCCGACGCCACTCGGCCCGACCATGAAGAACACGCCGATCGGCTTGCGCGGATCGACGAGGTTGGCCCGCGAGGTGCGGATGCGCTGGGCAATCGCCTCCAGGGCGTGCGACTGGCCGATGATGCGCTCGCCCAGATTGTCCGCCAGTTTCAGGACGGTCTTGATCTCGTCGAGCACCATGCGGCCGACCGGGATGCCGGTCCAACTCGACACGACCTCGGCGACCGCCTGGCTGTCCACCATCGGCAGCACCAGCGGCGTTTCGCCCTGCAGTTTCTTCAGATCGACACTCAAGCGATCCAGTTCAGCGCGGGCCTTCGCCTCCTGGTCCGGGGTGAGGCGCGTCTTGCCGTCCCCCGCCTTGGCATCCCCCTTACCATTGCCCTTGCCCGCCGCGTGATGGCCTTCCAGCTGGAGGCGCACCTTCTGCAACTCCTCGACCAACTTTTTCTCGTCGACCCAGCGCTTCTCCAGCGCCGCCAAACGCTCCTCGGCGGCCTTCTTCTTGTCCCTGACCTCGTTCAGACGCTCCTCGTGGGCGGCGCCGGTGGCCGTCTCGCGATCAAGAATCTCGATTTCGACGTTCGCGAACTCGATGTCGCGACGGCAATCCTCGACCGCCGGCGGCGTCGTTGACTGAGCCAGGCCGACCTTGGCGCAGGCCGTGTCGAGCAGGCTGACGGACTTGTCGGGGAGTTGGCGGTCGGTGATGTAGCGATGCGACAGCTTGACCGCGTCCGCGACCGCTTCCTCCAGGATGCGCACCTTGTGATGCTTCTCCAGCGTCGCTGTCAGGCCGCGCATCATCAGGATCGCCTTGCCGACGTCCGGCTCGTCCACTTTGACGACCTGAAAACGCCGCTTCAGGGCAGGGTCGGTCTCGAACGATTTCTTGTACTCGCTCCAGGTGGTGGCGGCGACGGTGCGCAGCTCGCCGCGAGCCAGGGCCGGCTTGAGCAGGTTGGCCGCGTCGCCGGAGCCCGCAGCGGCGCCGGCCCCGATGAGGGTGTGCGCCTCATCGATGAAGAGGATGATTGGCTGCGACGACTTCTTGACCTCCTCGATTACCGATTTGAGACGGTTCTCGAACTCGCCCTTGACGCCGGCGCCCGCCTGCAGCAAGCCCAGGTCGAGCGTGCGCAGGGCCACGCCTTTCAGGGGCGGCGGCACGTCGCCCTGAACGATGCGGAGCGCGAAGCCCTCGACGACAGCCGTTTTGCCGACGCCAGCCTCGCCGGCCAGCAGCGGGTTGTTCTGGCGGCGGCGGGTCAGGATGTCGATGACCTGGCGGATCTCGAAATCGCGCCCGATGACCGGATCGATCTCGCCTTTCTTGGCCCGCTCGGTCAGGTTCATGGTGAACTGATCGAGAGAAGGCGTCTTGGAGTCCCCGCGCGGTTGCCCGGGAGCGGCGCCGGACTCCGGCATGTCCCCGGTGGGGGCCTCGTCCTCGGCGGAGCCTTCGGTGATCGTTTTCACCTGCGCGCGGAGTTGCTCGCCGCTGATGCGACTGAGTTCCGGCGAACTTTCGCGGAGGCGGCCGGCAAGGGTGCGATCATTGAGAGCAGCGGCCAGCAGGTGCCCGCTGCGAATTCGCCAGGCGCCGTTCTCCAGCGAGGCGATCAGCCACGCCTCGGAGAGGATCTTGGGGATCTCGTCCGACATTGCCGGAGAGCGGGCATTGCCACGCTTGAACCGATCCATTGCCTGGGTCAGCTCGCGGTTGACGCGGCTGGCGTCAATCCCGTAGTGCTTGAGAATGCGTGGCAGGTCGCCGTCGCTGGTCTCCAGCAGGCGGAACAGCCAGTGCTCGATTTCGACGTTGTAGTTGGTGCGCGACATGCACAGTTTGGCAGCGGCTTCCAGACCACCGCGACAGGTCGTGTTCAGTTTGCTGACCAGCGCTTTCAATTGTTGATTGCTGTCCGCCATGGGGGGTCTCCGGGAATCGTGGGAGCGGAAGTCGTTAGCCTAGTAGAGATAGGGAGCGAAGCCTCGCTCGCCAAGGAGCGAACGCGGAAGCGGCAGAGCAATTCAATGGTTGAACTCGTCTGTCGCGCGGGCGTAGAATACAACCCGTTCAAACAATAGCCGGTTGTGGA
>DASPXY010000912.1:0-4171 GCA_035637055.1 Gemmataceae bacterium
CCCAGGTCTGCGGCGCCCTCCGGCCTGCCGTGCTGGGTTACGCCTGGCTGCCGCGCGAGGCCCGGCGCGAGGCCGTGCGGGGACTGTATCGTCTCGGCGACCGCTGCCCGCACGCGAACGAGGACGAGGTGCGCCATCTCCTTGAAACCGATATTTGCCAGCGCCCATCGGGGAATCTCGATCTCTGGGCAGTCGGCGGCATCCTGCACCTGCTGCCGAGCGAACCGTACCGGCGTCTGCAGGAGTGGGTCGGCACGGAACGCATCGTTGCCTCGTTTCTGGAGGACATCGAGGCATCGGCGCCGTTTCTCGCGCTGCACGATGGCTCGCCGCGCGGACGGCGTTACCTGATCGGCGAGTTGAGCCGCCACACGCTGACGCAGCGGGCCGCGTTCCTCGCCAGCCTGGCGCAGGTGGTCCAGGCCGATGCTCTCGACTTCCTCGATCCGCTCGACGGCAAGGCGGCGTGCCAGGTGTTCGAGGTGCTGCTCGAACGCACCGCCCCTCAACCCCTCCCCCCGCCCCCTCCCCGAAACGGAGAGGGGGAGAAACTTGCCGTGTCCGGCTCCCCCTCTCCGTTTCGGGGAGGGGGTTGGGGGGAGGGGTTGCGGCAGGCGCTGTCGGCCCGCAAGGGCAAGCGCGTCGGCGAAATCCTCGGTCGCAAAATCGCCGCGGGTTATGCTGGCCCGTTCCTGCGCGCCTGGCTGAAGTTGCCCGCGCCGGAGGAGTTCGACCTGGGGCTCCACGTCCTGCGCGTCGTCAGCCGAACCCTGGACGCGAAGCCCCTGCTGCACACCGCCCTTGGCCTGGAACCGGAAACCCTGCGCAAGTTCCTGACCACGATGGTCTGGTGCGCCGGCTTCCCCTACGACAAGGAAATCGAGTTGGCCCGCGGGTTGGCGGCGCATCCCGACGTGGAAGTGCGAGCGTGGGCGACCCTGCGTCTCGCGGTGGCGCCGCCGGCGCCGGTGAAGCGCAAGGCGGGTGGCCGGAAGAAGGACGGGCGCCTGCCGGCGACGGCCCTGCGGACGCTGGCCCACTGCGACGATGCGGAACTGGCCGCAGCCCTGGAAGGCTGCCAGCCGGGCCTGCGTGTCGGGCTGTGCGAGGCGCTGGTCGAGCGCCCCGAGCCGACGACACCGCACCTGACCGTTTGCGCCGCGCTGCTGGCCTCGCACGATCCTATTGCGGCCGTCGTCGAACAATTCCGCCGTTTCGGATCAACAATGCCGGAATTTGTGGCGCGTCTCGACGAAGAGATGGCCGAAAGCTGGCGCGGCGAGGAACAGTTGCCACTCCTCGGCCACGCCTGGCTGTACCGCTGGGAGGGGCACGCCCAAGGGCTGCTGAGGCGACTGAAGGAGTGGCCTGCTGGGACAGCCGCGGCCTTGCGGCTCTCCCTGAGTTGGCCGGTTCAGCTCCTGGCGCAGCGCGTCTGGGATGGGCTGGAATTCCTCATCGGCCTGTGGCGCTGGCGTGACGGTTACCAGCTTCGCTCGCTCTGCACCGACGAGTTCGGACAAGTGCTGGTAGACGCTGTCGCCACGCCCTTCGGCCCGACCGTCGCCGCCATCCTGATGCGGCTGCGCGAGCACGGCACGGTCTCCGACTTCGTGGAGGGGATGCGCGACGCTGTTCGTGGGCGACTGCTCGACGCCACGTATGAGACGCGAAACATCCTCATGCCGTGGATCGACACGCACGGCATGGCCCCGACGGTGGAATCACTGTTTGGCGCCGACCCCGTCGCGCCGGCCGCAGCGCCCGCTTCGCCGAGCGGGCCAGCAACCGCCGAGATTGCCGCCACGGAGGATCTCGATCGCCTCGCCACCTGGTGTTGTAGCGAGGTGGCAGCGACCGCCGAGGCAGCGGCTCAGCGCCTGCTGGCTCTGCACGACACCGGCATCAGTCGGCTCGCTGGCCTGGTGCGTACGCTGCCGCGGCCGCCTCACGTGGTTACCCTGGCCCGTATCCTGGCGACGGCACCCGCGCTCGACGCCTTGCGCGAATCCTGGGACGTGCTGCAGGATCCCAGCGCCGACCCGCAAGCGCGCTTCGCGCTCGGCCTGGCGCTGCTCAAGCGGCACAAGCCGAAGGTCAAGCCGCACTTATTCGATGCGATTTGTCGGGGAACGCCGAAGCCGTGGTTCCAGGCAAAGGACTGGGACCGACTCGTCGCGGCGGGCCTGAGCGCACGCCAGCTGGCCCTTGGCCTGGCAACGTCGCCACAGCCGCATGCCTACTCGATCGCCGTCGAACATCTTTTGAAGGCGCCGCTCGGCAGCGCTGTCCGCCATGCGCTGGTGGCTTTCCTCGAAGCGGGGGCCAACCGCACCTACGACCTGCGCCGCCGCGTCGCCGAGAAACTTGTCCTCAAGACCGACGCCGTCCTGCCGCTCTTGCTGCTGGAAGAAGGACGCACCTACCCGAAACGGCCGCACCTGCTGCGGGAGCAGCCGCCGCAGGTCGTGGAGGCCGTCGTCGCGATGGTGCTGACAGTGGGGGCGGGCCTCTTCGCCGAGGAATATCTACTGGATTTCTTGAACCAGCCTGGGGTTGACCCGGACGCTCGCGATGAGGCGTACCGCCGTCTACTGCTGGACGCCAATAGTGTCTGGGTGAAGCAGGAGGTCGTGCGCCGATTGGAGCCGACGCTGGCCCGCAATCGTCTGTTGCGCCGTGTGGCCGCAACGTTCGCCTGGGGCGTGGAGGCGGCCCGCGAGCTGACGGGCAAACTGTTCGGCGTGGAGATGATCGGCGGCGAGGATCTGGGCTATACGCGCTTCGAGCAGAACCGGATCTACATCAATCCGCTGCCGATCCTGCGCGGCGAGATGCTCGGGCGACAGGTGGTCGAGGGCCTGATCGTTCACGAGTTGGGCCACCACATGTATCATCGTGGCCCGGAGCCGCAAGAGATCTGGCGCGAGGCTCAGGACAGCGGCTTGCACCCGCTGCTGAACCTGACTGCCGACGAGCATCTGGAGCGCAACCTGCGCGCCCGCGACAGCGAACACGGCGACCGGCTCAAGCGGCTGGCGGCCTATGCCTTCCAGCACAGTCAGCGCGACATCGCCGTCGAGACGCTGCTGGACGCCTTGCAGGCGAAGGCGTTCTCGGTGTTGACCGCGACGCGCCTGGAGGTGGCGCGGCGCTGGGGCTGCGTGAGCGTAGACAGCGGGCACGTCTTGCACGAAATCGAGAAGACCGGCCTGAGCTTCGCGCGCTTCGTGCGGGCGCTGCGGATGGGCCTGGGGAATCGGCACCGCGATCCGAAGGTGGCCGAGGGTTTGGCGCTGTTCCGCGGCAAGTTCCGCCGCTCGACGATGCGGCAGCTCATGACCATTGCTCGGCGGCTGCGCGAGATCTTTGGCTGGGAGACGGACCTGCTCAATGCCTTGGGTCAGGAGTTCGCGCTGAGCGCCGGCGAGGCGGACCTGCTCGCCGAAGGCCAGGGCATCTCGAACGCCGACGTGCAGACGGAGGTGCGCCGCATCCTCGATACGAGCAAGGCCGAGAAGAAAAGCACCACCGGAAAAGGCGGGTCCGGCCTGAACCTGAGCCCGGAGGAGGCGTTCCACTTCATCGAGACGGTGAAGCAGGTGCCGTACGATCCGGTGTCGCACGCCGAACTGGCGCGGCAGGTGGCGCGGCCGGCACGGCACATGAAGCGTTACTTCGAGCAGCTGGGCCTGGCGCTGGAGCCGGAGCGGTTTCGCCTGCGCGGTAAGAGCTTCGATCGTTCGCGGTCCCGTGCGGTGGTGCTGCGCGGTGATCCGCGCATGCTCATCGCCCGGCAAGCGCACATCCGCACCGATTTGTTCATCGGTGTGGTGATCGACTGTTCCGGCTCGATGCAGCACGGCAGCAACATGACGAAGGCGAAACTGTTCGGGGCGCTGCTGGCGGAGGCGGCGAAGGACACCCCCGGCGTGGACCTGCGCGTCTTCGGCTTCACGGATCAGGTGATCTACGACGCGGGGACGGCGAAGCGCTGCGCGGTGCATGGCCTGGAGGCGAACGGCGGCAACAACGACGCGGCGGGACTCTGGCACGCGGCGCAGGTGGCGCGGTCGTCGCATCGCAAGGCGAAATTGCTGGTGATGATCAGCGATGGTCTGCCGACGGAGTGCTCGGTGGCGGCGCTGCGCGGGCTGGTGGGCAAGCTGAC
>DASPXY010000913.1:0-5972 GCA_035637055.1 Gemmataceae bacterium
AGTACGATCGTGGGCGTCTTGACGCTGGGCACGCTTGAGGCGGACGTGCCGAAGACCATCGACGTACCGAAGCAGATTGGTGTACTGAAAAACTCCAAATCCGCCCGTGAGCGCGCCACCGCCGCCGAGGAGATTGGCCGCTACGGCGCCATCAAGGCGTCCGCCGTCAGGGATGCCATCGAACCGTTGGAGAACGCCGCGAAGAACGATCCCGATGCCGACGTCCGCCGGGCTGCCATCAAGGCGCTGGGCGACATCGCGCCCGATGCCACCAAGACCGTGCCGCTGCTGATGGAGGCGCTCAAGGACAAGTCGGCGACCGTGAAACTGGCAGCCGTGGGGGCGCTGGGTCAGTACGGTCCGGAGGCTCGCTCCGCCCTGGCGGCGCTGCGCGAACTGGCGGCGAACAAGACCGACAAGAAATTCAGCATGGCCGCCAAGGCGGCGATCAAGTCGATCTCAGGGAAGAAGAATTGAGCGTTGCACAGTTTTCCCGCTTGCGGGTTAGCGCCTCGGAAAGTGCTAACCCGCAAGCGGGAAAGATCACACGAGTTGTTGCGCTGCGGGCGCTGCCGGTTGTGCGGCTCCCGCCGTCGGGGCCACGATCTCCAGCCGCGACCTGGGCATCTCCGCCATCCTCTTGATCGGGCCGTTGAGCAATCCCTTGAACCAGCCCCAGCCCGCCGCGATCGAGCGCACCAGCCCCGCCATGCCGTACACCTGCCATAGCACGCGCACGTCCCATAGCGGATCCTTCCACTTCGTGATGGCTCGCAGGAAGTTCAGCGGGTTGTAAAAACTCGCATACGCCATCCAGACGTTGAACTGCTTCCGCCACGGGTGCGGATCCTCCGTGGCGATGAGGTGATTGCCGTCGTACTGGTAATCCTGCAGTTTCTGCTCGCCGGCCTGCGCGATGACCATGCCCTTCTGGAACGGCTCCTCGTAGCCCTTGCTGCCGACCGCCGGCGTCAGGATCGTCACCTGCACGCTGACGCTGCCGGCCTTGCGCAGAAAGCGCACCTGATTCAGCAGGCCGTAGAGGTTCCCACGACTGGTCAGCGGCTGGCCGTCGTGGTGCATCATCATCGGCATCGGCGCGATACCGATGTTTTTGAGGATATTGAATAGTTTTTCGGTCTTCTCAGGGGATTGCCCCTTCTTGACCAACTCCGCCGTCATATCCTCGATGCCGAACCAGATCGCCCGCAGGCCGCCCTCGCGGCACAGCGGCAACAGATCCTGATTCTTGAAGACGTCGAACTCGGTCGCCTCGGTGCCGAAGAACATGATGTCGCGGAACGGCTTGCCATTCGCCTTGCTCTTCGCAAAAACCTTGAAAGTCTCCTCGACCGTCTCGCGGTTGTTGAAGAAGTTGTCGTCGGTGCCGAACAGGGTACTGATGCCCGTGCCCTCGGCGATGCCCTTCATCTCGTCGCGCAGCCGCTCGGGGCTCTTGAAACGGAACGTGAACTGGTTGTAGGCAGGGATGGGGCAATAGGGGCAGTGGAACTTGCAGCCGTGCGTCGTCACGATCGAGAGGACGCGGGCGTACTTGTGCAGTTTCGCCGCGGGAATTGGCTTGCTCGACAGCGTGCGGCGTTTGTGCGGCGGTTCGATCAGGCCGAGGCTGACCATCGGGTGCGGCAGTTCGTCCAGATCCTGCACGAGCCGCTGCACACCGGTATTGATCAGCCGCGTCGGCGCACGCTCGTCACCCTCGACGAAGACCAGGCCAGGAATGTCGTCGAGCAGCCCGGAGCGGCGCAGGCGGTGGAACGTCTTGCGGATATGTTCGCCGCTACCGCGGAACTCGGTCAGCCGATTGAGCAGTTCCAGGGCGACGAACTCCTCGCCGGTCACGGCGACGTCGGCGCTGTATTGGCCCTCGGGACCGAACGCGAAGAAGTCCCACGGTTCGTAGATGGCCTTGGCGCCGCCGGCGAGGATGAATGGGCGGTTTTCGCCCAGCCGGTGTGAGTCTGCGATCATCTCAAGCGCGCTGGCCGAGTGGATCTGCATGCTGGAGACGAACAGCATTTCCGGCACGGCACCGTCGAGGCGAGCTTCACTCGTGCGGAAATTCGGGTTCCACTGCCGCATGACGACGCGCTGACGCGTGAACCCCGCTTGATGAACGGCGGCCGCGATGGCTCGCGGGCCGGCCGGCAGCAGACTTTTGTCGAGGAAGAGGAAAGGCCCCAGGCGGGTGCGATTGTCGAAGGCGTAACAGACGAGCGTGGGGATCTGAGCGTTGGCGGGATTGGCCCGCAGGGTGCGTTCGAGTTCGTTGTATCGTCCGGGCTTGGTGTAGCGGTCGTTTTTGGGACGACTCGGCAGTTCCATGTCGGTTCCTTTCTTGTGGACCGGCGTCCTCCGGGCGCACAGCCAGTGGGCCCCGTCACGGGGCACCACGCTCCGGACTGCGGAGGTTGCACTTCAGATACTTTATCCCGAGGTAAAGTGTAAGAATGTGCATAAGCTTGTCAAGAGCACCTATTTCTGCGCAAGCGCCAGCCGTTTCCAGAAGCCAGAGAAACCGTGGCGGGGGTGGTTCCGGTCATGAGAACCCTACCCGGCAAGTTTCTCTGGGCCTGGTGGCGCGAGGGCGGGCCGGACGGGAGCAATCCCCGTTTCGGCCCAGCGCTCCGCCAGGTCGGTCATTTCGTGAAGCTGGCGCTCAACACGTTGTTGATAAAGTTCTAGCAAATCGCGTTCCGCACGTGCTGGAACGAGAATGGGCTCGGCGGTAACGCAGGTGGCGCGCGACCCGGGTCGGGGGACGACAAAGCGATCCCAGGTACGGAGGCGCCAGGGCCGCTCGAAGCCGAACCCTGCCGTCACGATCGGCAGCCCGAGTTGGGAGGCGACGTAGATCAGTCCGAGTTGCAGCCGCCGTCGAGGGCCGCGCGGTCCATCCGGAGTGATGCCGAGATGGCCGTCGTTGCTGCTGAGGATGCGCCGCACGGCCTGGACGCCGTGGCGCGTCGTCGAGCCGCGGATCAGGCCAAGGCCGAGGCGCTTGCAGATTTCGCCGATCAACTGGCCGTCGGCGTGGTAGCTGACCAGGACATGAGCGCGCGTCCCCACGAACATGCCCGCCGGCAGCAACAGGTTCTCGTGCCAGAAGGCGTAAATGTGCCGGCAGCGGACGTGCTTGCGCGGGTCGAGGTTCGGCCCGAGTGGGCAGTAACGGTAACGAAGGGTGCGCAACCAGAAGCGCAGTGCGACCGCGCCGGCGAAACCTGCGGCCTTGATCAGGGTGGGATGGCGAAGTTTCATGCTCGGAGTCCTTTCGCAAGCATGGCGTGTTCGCGGAGTCCAGGAGGATCAGGTACGCTATACCACAAGGGCGGGCTTCCTGTCTGCCTCTCTTTTAGCAGGTTCGCGATCGCTTTGGCCTGGGGTATGGGCGTTTGGCGAGCAAACATGACGTGGTGCTGATTCCGAAGCGTCTGCTCGCGGGGGTGATCCTCACGGGCGCGAACGTGGTGGATGGGCTGCACCTGTCGTCGGCCGGGCACGCGCGCATGGCGGAGCAGCTCGGCCCGTGGCTGGGTCGGCCGTGAGGGCGCGAGCGGCTCTCAGGTGGCGGCAGGTTTGGCGGTAGCCGCCTTGGCGTTGATGGCGTGAGCGAGTTGGGACTTCTTGCGTGCGGCAAGGTTGGGGTGAATGACGCGCTTGGCAGCAGCCTTGTCGAGCTTCTTGGCGGTGGCGTTGTACTCCGCTTGCATCTTGTCCGCCGGCCCGCTCTTGATGACTTCCAGGAGGGCTTTCATCTGCTTCTTGAGGGCGCGCTTGACGGCGCGGTTGTGCAGGCGCAGTTTCTCGTTTTGCCGCAGTCGTTTCTTCGCACTCGTGGTATGAGGCATCGCTTCGTCCCATTCCCTACACACAAAATCAGTTCGTCATCCGGAACAGATTCTTTACGCAACCCCGCTCTGCGCGACAAGACCACTCCGGCTTCCGACTGGTGTTTCCGCCACAACTGTGTTACCCTGCAGTTGCTTTGGGGGCGAACATCAGTTTCGAGAGGGGAACAGCCATGCCCGCAGCGGTCAAAATCAAGGCCGGCAAGTATGGCAGCGCCATTGGTCTGCTCCTGGAACGTGGCGGTGCGTTTCAAACTCGCCACGAACGCACGCTGATCGTGAATGCCGAGCAGAAGAAAGCGCTGGAGGACGCCGATTTCGTCGAGACCAATGGATTGCAGGAAGGATCAGGCAAGGAACATGGCCACAAAAAAGACGCCGGCTGACAAGTTCCGCGAGCGGCTCGACAGCCTGAGCGCTGCTGTTCCGGAAGATCTTCGTCTCCCCAGTCTCGAAGAAAACTGCCTGGAAGGTTACGCCTATCTCTTTCGCCTCGTTCTGCCGTTGCTCAACGCGAAAGGGAAACGCGTCTTCACCGATCCCATTCTGGATGAATTGTTTCGGGTTCTGGATGACCATTTCGGAGGCTGCATGGTGGCTTCTTCGGCTTCGGCGCCGCCGCTGTGGGGACTCTGGCACCCGCCTCAGGAAAGCCAAGCGGAGAAAGACTACCTGACCACCGCGGAAGTGCTGGCGAACCCCATCGAGGCAGCGAACGGGTTCTTTGCGGGCTTGAAGCCGATCCTCAAAACCGCTGGCCACATTGAGCAGCAGGAAATCTTGATTTCGCGGATCGAATGCCGGCTGATGTGACCCTGGCAGCCCGGATATTGGTGTCGGTTCACGGATATTGGCACGGATATTGGTGTCGGCTCATTTTTTCGAGCCGTTTGACGGCTCGAAAAAATGAACCGACACCAATATCCGTGCCAATATCCCCCCTGACTGCTGCGCGGGACGATCCACGACCACGTTACCCACCAGCGCCGACCGTTCTGGCGGTTCTTCTCCTGCGAGGAGGATCTGTGCCATGAACTGCTCGACGCGGTCGTGGAAAGCGCTGCGCGAAGCCCCAGAGAACCGGGATCTGTTCGAGGAGGGCAGATAGGGAGGATTTAGCCGAAGAGTTGATTGAACGTCGCGGGGTCGATTTGATAAATTCGCTCTGCAAATTCGTTTACATAGAACATGTCGGGTGGATAACGCTGTGCCCGGACACGGATCTTGAAATCCGGTTCTTCCGGGTTTGTCTCAAAAAGGACCAGGCCGATCCCGAAGAGCATGCAGAGCGCTTCGAGCCGGCTGTAATCTTCCTCGGAAATCGAGTTCGGCATGACAATGTACGACTTCGCCGAGAAGAGTCGATACGCAGCCGCTTGCCCAAACGCGACTACGGGCTGTTGCGGGTCAATCTTGATCTCCGCCGAGATGATCTCCAGATCAAACTTGATGCGGTGAGAGGCCAAAGCCTTGTACACGCCGATCACGTCGGGCGTGCCCCATTTCTTCTGGAGCCCGGCGCCACCGAGCGGAATCGCGACGGTAGCCTCATCCAGTTCGTTCTTCAGCCAATCGGCGAAAGGTTCGTAGAAATCTTCTTCCCTGATCTTGACGGGCGGGAATACGGGCGGGGTGACGGTCACTCCGCCTGCCGACGAAGTAGTGGGTAGGAACAGACCGCGGCTTGGCTTTGTTATTTCGCTCGGAAAGCGCGTGGCGAGATCCCACACAGAGCCATGGATCGTCTTTTTCGGCGTTTCGGAGTTGTCCATTGAGATACGTTGGACCAACGCGCTGTAGCGGATGCCACCGGGGGTTTCCGCCACGATCTTCTTCGCGAGAGTCTGGATCTCTTTCACCGAGAGCTTCGCCATGGGCACCCCTTGCACATTGTCATGAATCATCGGCCTTGTGCGAGGATTAGACTTTTTCGGGAATAAGGAATAAAATGAACGCATGATCACATACAAAGCACTTCAGGCTGACCGGCGACAGTTTCTGGCTCTCACGGGCTTGACGCTTTCGGAGTTCCAACGTCTGCTGACTGCCTTTCCCCAAGCGTATCAGCAATACTACCCCGCAAACCAAACCGCCGAAGGC
>DASPXY010000914.1:0-4005 GCA_035637055.1 Gemmataceae bacterium
CCTCGCCGCCGTTGACCGTCACCAACTCGCGCCGGTTGTGGTGCTGATAATAAAGCCGCTGCTGATCGATGCCCAATGCGTGCAGGATGGTCGCGTGCAGGTCATTCGGATGGATCGGCCGTTCAATCGCTGCGTAGCCGACCGGGTCCGTGGCGCCGATCACCTGCCCGCCCCTGACGCCGCCGCCAGCAAGCCACATGGAGTATCCCGAAGGGGAGTGATTGCGCCCCGGCGTTGGCCCGGGGTTCTCGGCCGTCGGCGTGCGCCCGAACTCGCCGCCCCAGACCACCAGCGTCGAATCGAGCAGGCCGCGGGCTTTCAGGTCCGCAAGCAGCGCCGCGATCGGCCGGTCGGTCTTGCGCGCTTGCGGGGTGTGGTTTTGCGCCAGGTTGCCGTGGGCGTCCCAGCCGCCGGAGCGCAGCTGCACGAAGCGCACGCCGCGCTCGACCAGCCGCCGCGCCAGCAGACAGAACGTGCCGAACTCGTTCGTCTCGGTCTGCCCGATGCCGTAGAGAGCTTTCGTCCGCTGCGACTCGCGCGACAGGTCAAACACCGCCGGCGCCGCGGTCTGCATACGAAACGCCATCTCGTACGAGCGAATGCGCGCTTCCAGCTCGTTTTGCCCTCCGTGACGTTCGAGATGACGCCGATTCAGGTCGGCGATCAGGTCGAGCTGCGCCCGGCGCTGACTCTCGCTGGTGCCGGCCGGCATCGCGAGGTTGGGGATGCCGCCGGCACCGACGACTGTGCCCTGGTAGCGCGCTGGCAGGAAGCCCGACGACCAGCCGGGTTCGCGGCCGGCGCCGTCGCCGCTGCTGATCATGACCACGAAACCGGGCAGATCGCGATTCTCGCTGCCCAGGCCATAATACAGCCACGAGCCCAGGCTCGGCCGATCGCCGATCTGGGTGCCCGTCATCGCCAGATATTCCGCCGGCGCGTGGATGGGGCTGGAGTGGCGGCAGGAGCGCAGGACACAAATATCATCGACGTGACGGCCGATCTCGGGGAACATGGCCGAGACCGGAATGCCGCTCTGGCCGTAGCGCGTGAAGCGATAGGGTGAGGCGTAGAGGTTCGTCAGCGGGGCGCGGGCGATGCGGGGCACACCGCGGGCGATGCTCTCCGGGACGTTTTGGCGATTGAGACGTGTCAGTTCGGGTTTGGGATCCCAGGTGTCCACCTGACTCGGGCCGCCCCCCATGAAGAGAAAGATGACACTGCGCGCCTTGCCGGTCGGGCGGAGCAAGCCGTTCTCGGGCGCCGGGTCGGCAGCGCTGAGCAGGCCATCATCGAGCAGCAGGCTCGCCAGGGCCAGGGTGCCGAAGCCCATGCCGGCGCGGCGCAGCAGGTCACGCCGCGTCAGGATCGGGGGGCCAAAGTTGCCGCAGTGCTGCTTGCCGGTGGGTTGCGTCATGATGGGTTCTCGTTCTCCCGCTTGCGGGTTAGCAAGGTCCAACAGCGCTATCGTACATTGTCCGCGAGCATGTTGCAAAACATCGCTCCCTGTTCCAGGGCGTCGTCGAGAGCGACATGCGTGTGAGGCACGGATGGGTCGAACCAGTGCTTCGGCATATTCCGCTTTACCGCCTCGCGATACTCCGTCCTGAGCAGCGCCATCGCGTACGTCTTGAGATCCAGCGCTGAGAACGAGAACGGGCTTTCTCCGACAAAGCGGATCAAATACCAGTAAAGAAAGAGAAAGTCGAAGCCCGCGGGATAGGCGACGAACACGGGCTTGCCGGGCAGGCCCTTCAGCCAGGCGACGTAGCGCCGCATGGCCGTTTCCGGCGTTTCGAGGTCGGTCCGCGTCGCTGCGAAGGCATCGGGATGCTGCCCCCACCAGGCCATGGTGTCGGGGTGGCCCGCGGCACCGGGGAGCGTCTCCAGATTGGCGGTGAAAGTGCCCAGCAGCGTCTTGTTGGCGCGGTACGCCGCCGAGGCGAAGCTGAGCATCGAGTGGGGGCCGGGGATCGGGCCGTCGCTTTCGATGTCGGTGCTCACGTAGATTTCTGCCATCGTACTCTCAGGGAGAAGATACCTGGTTAGAGCGATCCTACCAGGCTCGCCCGGCCGGAGCGAGGGCAGAACCTCGTCAACTCATCAAGAGATACATGCGATCTCCATTAGGAAATTGAGGCGGCCGCGCTTCTCCCTTGCCGATGATCATTAGCCCGCTACAATCTCTGTGTCCCGTGGGGCTGCTTCGGTGACTGGGCGACGCCGTAGGGAGCTTCCACGGGACACTTTTTTTCCACCTCTCCCTCATCACAACCTCACCAACGTCACAATCGTGGCAGTGCCCTCGCCAGTCGGCCCTTGCGCCACCCATTCTGCTCAGGCCCCCTCGCTTGCGGCCGGTCGCTTCCTCGCCCCGTAAAGAGGGGAAGAGTATTCCGGCTGTTCCGTTTCTTGCGTGCAAAGCGGTTTGCGTGCTCGGGGAGAATGCTCCAGTCGAACGGGATATGCCGCCGACACTGAAAAGGCGGTCCGGGCGCAAGGTATCGAGTCGGGAGGGAGACGGTGATGAATGCTGCAGTGTTCCTGCTGGCGACAGCCTGCATTCCTGGGGCAGACCCTCAGCCGGGAGTGGTCCCGTACTCGCTGGTCGTGGTGACGCCCGCCTCTTTGGGTGAGCCGGTCTCCGTGGACAGTTACGACAGCTGGGAAGGGGTTCCTCCGGCGGGCATGGTGATGCCCATGCCTCCCATCCGAATTCGGGACGAGAGACCGCCAAGGGCGATGATGGGGCAGATCGAGCCCGTGACCGTCCCGGCAGCGGTGCCGCGATCCATTGTGGTGGGCCGCGCGAAACTGGTGGTCGCGTTGCCGGCCGGCACCAGACTATTCATCGACGACCAGCCGGTGCAGGTCAGCGCAGGCGAAACGACCTTCCATACCCCACTCATGCGGGAAGACACGTCGCTCTACTATCGGCTCCGGGGCGAACTCGCCGTAGGCGGGGAGACGATTTGCGAGAGCGCCCTGGTCGTGCTTCGCCCGGGACAGGAGTCGTGGGTTTCCTTCCCCCAGTTACACATCGCCGCAGTGGCGCCCTGGACGCACCTGACCGGTTGCCGCCCTGTCGCCTGCGCCACGCTGGGCATGCCCTTGCGGGACGAGGAGCCGATGGACGAGGGGGAGGCTCACCCGGTCGCTTTCGAGGCGGCCGAGCCAGAGCCGATGCGACAGGCCTGCGCGAAGTTGGTGGTGATGTTGCCGGCTGGTGGCCGGCTGTTTATTGACGGCCAGCCGATGCGGACCGTCGCGGGGGAGACGATCTTCCATACGCCGCCCCTGGAGGTTGGAGCAACTTACGGCTACAGGCTGCGTGCGGATCTGCTCCACGGCGGCCAGGTGTTCCAGCAAGAGTTGCAAGTCGTGGTCCGGGCCGGCGAGGGGGTGAGGGTCACCTTCCCGCGGGCACCGCTGCCACCGAGCGCGAGCAGGGAGTGGCACGTGGGCTGGCGATAAGAGGAGGAGCAGCACCGATGCCCCCTGGCCCCTGGCAAGATCGGGGCCTCCGTCGCGCTCGCCACGAACCCGCCCGACCTCTGTAAAGTATGCTATTGTCAAGTTGGAGAATCTACATAACGTGAGATATTACCAGCGCTTCGTGGGCCGCGGTTTCCCATGCAGGAGCCGACAGGAGGCGGGAAACCCAAATGTCTCCTTCGTCGCAGGCAACACTGTCCGCCCCGGTGCAAACCAGGACCGTCCACAAGGACCAGGCGGCGGGCATGGGAGAGCGAGTATGAAGCAGGCCCTACTCATCAGTGCGGCCGGTCTACTGTTCCTGGGGGCCGTCGAGGCCCAGGAACAACCCCGACTCGTCATCCGCACACAGAAGAACGGCAAACAGGTCACCACGACGCTTGAGCCGGTGTTCCCGCCAGCCGCCAAGGCTCCTGGCGACAAGAAGGGCGACCCAGCGCTGCCGAAGGAAGTCGGCCGAGCAACGGCGACGGGCGTCGTCCTCGCGGCGATGGATTGGAAATGCGGTCG
>DASPXY010000915.1:0-8780 GCA_035637055.1 Gemmataceae bacterium
ACGGCGGCAGCTTTTGCATCACGGTTGCCAAGTCTACGTCGGCGTACCAGGAAAATACGCGGCAGATCGAGGATGTGCTGGCCGACGAGGAGCGGCTTGGCCTGGGCACGGCGCGGCCGTTCGAGCAGTTCCGCGACAAGGTCTTCCGCCATCGCAGCGAGCTGTGCGCCTTTATCAAGCAGGTACACGGTCAAGGGCGGACGATTTATGGCTACGGCGCCTCGACGAAGGGGAACGTGATCCTGCAGTTCTGCAACCTGACGACGGCAGAGATTCCCGCCATTGCCGAGGTCAATGAGGATAAATTCGGCGCCTACACGCCGCGGACGCTGATCCCGATTCGCTCCGAGGCGGAGGTGCGGGCCGCCGATCCCGATTACCTGCTCGTGCTGCCGTGGCACTTCAAGCAGAACATTCTGCAGCGCGAGAAGGCGTACCTGGCCCGCGGCGGCAAGCTCGTCTTTCCGCTGCCCCGTATCGAGGTCGTGACGCGCGCCGGGGTCCGTGCGGCAGCGTGACTTGCGGCGACCAAGTGGACGGTTTTTGCCTCGTGCCGTTGGGGGAACGGGGGTACGGAGTACCGAGTACGAAGTACACAGTACCGCGTACGGAGCCTCGCAGAGAGTTCTTCCTTAACTCCGTACTCGGCACTCTGTACTCGGTACTCTGTACTTTCTTCCCCCAACGGGGCGAGGCAGAATGCAAAGGACTGCGCTCATGCACCCGCTCAAACGGGCAACGAAGGCTTGCCTGCGGCCCCTCTATCGCGGCCTGCTCAAGCCGATCTGTAAACCGCTGCTGCTGCGACTGCGCGACTTCCTGACGCCCGGGCCGGCCACACTTGAGGCAGTGCAGCGGGACGTCTGGGCGGCCCACGTCCAGTTGCAGGCATTGGTGACCCACTTCGCCCAGCTCCACCGCCTGGCTGGCGAATTCGGGACGCGCTTGCAGCACTTCGAGGGCGCTTTCCACGAGACGGACCGGATGCTGCTGGCCCTGTTCAAGGCCGCGTATCCGCCTCACGGCGAGGTGAGCGACGGACCGGGGCGGCCGCTCAGCGCCCTGTACCTGGGAAACGATCGCGTCCTCGCCACGCATCCCCACTGGCCCTTCATCTACCTCGATGCGACCGATCCGCTGCTGACTCCACGCGCCCTCACGCATACCTATGAGCCCGGCGTCCGGTCGCTCCTGGAGCGACTGGTCAACCCCGGCGCCACGGTCGTCGAGGTGGGCGCCAGCCAGGGTTACCACACCCTGACGCTGGCGGCGCTGGCGGGGCCTGGGGGACGTGTCGTCGCCTTCGAGCCGAACCCACGCGCCGCCGGGTTCCTGCGGCAAACGCTGCTGTGCAATGGTTTGGAGCAGACCGTCAGCCTGCGACCCGAGGCAGCGTATCACGAGAATCGCACTTTGACCCTCTATCTTGGCGCAAAGGATTGCCCCCTGAGCGCGAGCTTGCTGCCGACGGCGGCCGGCGCTGCGACGGTCCAGGTCGATGCCGTCCGTGTCGGCGATGTCCTCGCGGCGGAAGGGCTGCGGCCTGATGTGGTTCGCCTCGACGCGGCGGGGGCGGAGGCCAGTGTACTCGACGGGATGTGGTCCTGTCTGGAGGCGGCGCCGGAGGTCAAGGTGACGTTCCCGTTCAACATTGAAAGGCTGCAGCGGGCCGGCGCTGCGCCGGAGGATTTGCTCGCGCGCCTGGCGGCTCTCCGGTTCCGGTTCTGGAGCGCTGGCGAGCACGGCGAACTCGACCCCATCACGGCGGACAAACTGCTGGAGCGCGGCGGCGAGGTCGTGGCGGCCCGAGAGTTGGACTGAGCGGTCGGGCGCGAACCCCTCCCCCCAACCCCCTCCCCGAAACGGAGAGGGGGAGAAGCAAAACACTTGGTCTTGCTCCCCCTCTCCGTTGCGGGGAGGGGGTTGGGGGGAGGGGTCGTCGCACCGGCTCGAAAGCGAGGCCCAGCATGCACGTTTACTTCGACCTTCGCTGCCTGCAGGATCCGTGTTACGCTTTCCGCGGCGTCGGCTTTCATGCGGCGTCGATCGTGCGGCATGCACGCGCTCACCTGCCGGCGTCGGCGCGAACGGTCGGCATTCTCGACGAGAGCCTGGAGCCACTGCCGCCGGCGTACCGCGATCTGGTTGATGTGCTGCAGCCAACGGCGTCGCCGGCGCAGGACCGCGCCCCGATCCTGTTCGTCCAGCTCTCGCCGATGACCCACGACCCCGCGCGCATGGCCCCACTCCTCGGCCGGGGCCGCGTGCTGGCCTACACGGTCGTGTACGATTTCATCCCGCTGGCGGAGTCGCGCTACCTACCCACGCCCGCGGCCCGGCGCGGCTACCTCAACAACCTCGCCTGGCTGAAGCATTACCATACGTTCTTTCCGATCTCGCACGCCACCGGCCGCGAACTGCGAGAGTTGCTGCGCGTGCCGGCGCATCGCGTCGAGGTCATCGGCGCCGGTCTGCGGCAGACGTTTCGCTCGTTCACCCCGGCGCCGGACCGGCCGCCCCGCTGCCGGTTCCTGCCCGGCCGCTATTTCCTGGTCGTGGGCGGGGCCGATCCGCGGAAGAATATCGAGGTGGTCATCGCTGCCTACGGCCGGCTGCCGCTGCTCACTCGCAACGAACTCGGCCTGCTGGTTGTCGGCAATTACGGCGAGGGCGAGCGCGAGCGGTTGACGCGGCTGTTCGTCGAGCAAGGCGGAACCCCAAGACAGATCGAATTTCTCCGCGATATCACCGACGAGGAACTTGCAACCTTGTATCACCACGCCCTCGCGACGGTCAGCGCTTCGCGCTGGGAAGGGTTCTCGCTGCCCGTTGTGGAGGCCATCGCCTGCGGCTGTCCGGTGCTGGCGTCCGATGTCGAGGCTCATCGTGAACTCGTGGAGCAGGCCGGCGCCCGGTTCGCCCCCGACGATCACGAGCGTCTGTCCGCCCTGATGATCGAGGTCATCGCCGACCCGCGTCGCCGCCCTGCCCTCCTCGAACAGCAGTGGGGCGTCGCAGCGCGTTTTGCCGAGGACAAGGTCGCCGCGCGCTTCTGGCTCCGGGCGCTGCGCGATTACCGGGCGCGCTTGGCCGTCCCACGTCCGGCGACGCTGCGCAAGCCGCGGCTGGCGATTCTGACGCCCTATCCGCCCGACCGCTCCGGCGTAGCGGACTACACCGCCCGGTCGCTGCCCAACCTCGCCCGGCACGCGCTCCTCGACGTCTTCACCGACGCTCGCCCCGACCGACCGCAACCGTTCGTCCGCCGCTTCGAGCCGATCACCCAGCTGCCGTACCTCATCGACGAATATGACCGCGTCATCGCCATCGTTGGCAATTCACATTTTCACATCAAGATTGTCGAGCATCATTGCCGCTTCGGAGGCGCCTGCCTGATCCACGACAATCGCCTGGCCGACTTCTACATGGCTGCCCGCGGGCCGCAGCAGTTCGCGAAGTTGGCCAGCCGCTGGCTGGGCCGCGCCGTCAGCACCGAGGAGGCTGAGTCCTGGATCGCTCCCCATACGACACTTCCTTCGCTTTTCTTTGAGGAGTTGCTCGCTCCCTCTGATCCGTTGATCGTCCACTCACGGGGCATCCAGGCGGAGGTGCAGCGGCAGTATGGCCATACCGCGAGCTACCTTCCCTTCTGTTGCCTGCGCCAGTTCGCCGAGAGCGAGCTGCAAGACTCCGCCCGTCAGGAGGCGCGGCGACGCCTGGCGCTACCCGACGGCCGCGTGGCCATCGTCTCGTTTGGCATCGTCCACCCAGCCAAGTGTGCGGAGGAGAGCATCTGGGCTTTGGAGAACCTCCTCGCCTGGGGCATCCCCGCCGACCTGTACTTCCTCGGCACCGCCGGGCCTTTCAAGAACCCGCTGCTGCAACTGGCTGGCCGCCTGGGGATCGCCCCGCATGTCCATCTTGTGGACGACTGGATCTCGGAGCAAACGTATCGGGATTATCTCGTCGCTGCCGACTTCGCCATTCAGCTGCGCACACACTGCTTCGGCGGCCTGTCCGGCTCTGTGTCGGACTGCATCAGCGCCGGGCTACCGACCGTCGCCAACGAGGATCTGGCGAACGCCATGGATGGGCCGGAGTTCATTCTGCGCGTGCCCGACCACGCCACCCCGCCGCTGATCGCCGAACAGCTCGCGGAGGGCTACGCTCGCGGTCTGCACCACGAGCGCCTCTGGCCGTCGCGCGCGCGCTACGTCCGCGACCACAGTTTCGAGAGCTACGCTCTCCAGATGATGCGCGTGTTGGGCCTGAACTGAAAGCGCGCGGCTGAAACGCCTGGGGGGCAACGCATGACGCAGGATGGGATCCTCTACGACATCACCGAGTTCCTCCACTACCCCCTCCGGACCGGCATTCAGCGCGTCCTCTTCGAGATCGCCAGCCGCTGGCCGAAGGACGCTCGGCCCCTCGTGCCGGTCATGTCGGCGCCGGCGGGTCGCGTCTACCTTCTGTCGCCCGAAACGCTGGACCTCATGGCCGTCTACTTCGGCCAGCAAGCGGGCGACCCCGAGGCGGCTCACCAGGGCCTGCTGGAGGTCGCCCGGCATGGCGCCGAACGCCTCCGCCCCATCGACCCGGCCAGCTATAGTGCCTTTCTCAACGCCGAATTGTTCTTTAACCGCTGGCGCCCCGCGACCTACCATCAGTTGCTGGGCACGCTGCGAGAGCGGTTTTTTTGCCTGCTGTACGACTTCCTGCCCTGGCTCTGCCCCTGGTGGTTCGCGACGTGGTTGCACCAGATGCCCATCATGGAATACCTGCGTCTCGTGCGGCACGTCAAGCACGTGGCGTTCATCTCCGAGGCGACGCGGCAGGATTACCTCAAACGCATCGTCCGCGACGACCGCCCCACCGGCCCGGCGCTGGCGCTGGGCAGCGATGGCCTGGGCGTGGTTCCGCCGCGCTTCGCATCGGAGAGGCGGCGGTTCACGATCGTCGGCTCGCTCGAACCGCGGAAAAACCTCGGTCCGGCGCTCGACGCCTTCCGCGCCCTGTGGGCCGAGGGTGTCCAGGCACGCCTGACCCTCGTGGGCCGCATGGTCTCGCTCGCGGAGAATGACCACCGCAACTTCGACGAGTTCCGGCGGAGCCAGGCTCTCTTCGAGTGGCTGCCGGATCTCAAGGATCGCCAGGTGCGCGAGGTGATCCTGGACAGCCGCGCCACAATCTTCCTCAGCCGCGGCGAAGGGTTCGGCATTCCGCCGCTGGAAAGCCTGTCGCTGGGGATCCCGGTGATCGTCTACGCGGGCGTCCCGAGCCTGGCCTCCATTGAGAGCCACGGCCAGCTGCGCCTGCCGATTCCGGACGCCGAGGCCGTTCGCCAGGCAGTTCATGCGTTCCTGGACGACGATTTCGCCCGCGGCAAGAGTCAAGAGATTCCGCGGCTCCGGTTGCCGACCTGGGCCGGGCTCGCCCGGAACCTGGCCACATGGATAGAAAACACGCTCGCGTCGCAGGGGAGTGATACATCGTCCTCGCTCCGCGACGTTCCTGCCGGCCCCCACGTCGCGGGCCCACCTGGGCGACGCACAAGGGCGAGAAGGTCGCTCCGCTGAGGAACCACACGATGACAGACGGGATCCTCTATGACATCGCCGAGTTCATCCACACCCCACTGCGGACGGGCATCCAGCGGGTGACCTTCGAGATCGCCTATCGCTGGCCGGCCGACCGCCTGCCGCTCGTGCCGGTCATGTCCGTCTCCTCCGGGCGGGTCTATGAGTTGCCCCCCGAGACGCTGGAGCTGATGGCCGTCTTCTTCGGCCGGCAAGCTGGCGATCCGGACTCCGCTCGCGACAACCTGGTCGCCATCGCACGCCGGGCTGCCGAGCACCTCCGCCCCGTCGATCCCAGTAGCTATCGCGCCTTTCTCAATCCCGAATTGTTCTTCAATGACTGGCGGCCCGTGCTCTACTCCCAGCTGCTCGAACGCATCGGCGAGCGGCTCTTTTTCCTGCTGTACGACTTCCTACCCTGGCTCTGCCCCTGGTGGTTCACCAAGGGAGTGATGCATCAGATCCCCATTATGGATTTCCTGCGGCTGGTCAGGCACGTCCGGCACGCGGCATTCATCTCCGAGGCGACGCGACAGGATTACCTCAAACGCATCGTCCGCGACGACCGCCCCACCGGCCCGGCGCTGGCTCTCGGCGGCGATGGTCTGGGTACGGCCCCACCGCGTTTTTCACCGGAGAAGCGGCGGTTCACGATCGTCGGCTCGCTCGAACCGCGGAAAAATCTCGGTCCGGCGCTCGACGCCTTCCGCGCCCTGTGGGCCGAGGGCGTCCAGGCACGCCTGACCGTGGTCGGTCGTATGATTTCGTTGCCGGAGAACGATCGCCGGACCTTCGACGAGTTGCGCCGCAGCCAACCCCTCTTTGAGTGGCTGCAGGATCTCAACGACAGCGCGGTACGCGACGTGATCCTCGACAGCCGCGCCACGCTTTTTCTCAGCCGCGGTGAGGGCTTCGGCATTCCGCCGCTGGAGAGCCTGTCGCTGGGGATTCCGGTAATTGTGTACGCTGGCGTCCCGAGCCTGGCCTCCATCGCCGAGCACGGCCAGCTGCGCCTGACCAGCCCAGATGCGGCGGCCGTTCGCGACGCCGTGCGGGCGTTCCTCGATGACGATTTTGCCGATCGTAAGAGTCGGGAAATCCTGCAACTGCAAGTGCCTACCTGGGCCGGCCTCGCGCGCAACATGGCGGCATGGATCGAGGACACCCTCGCCACCGGAAGCGAGCAGGGCGTTCAGGGCTTCAGCGCAAACACCCGCACACTGGCGGCGTAGTCGTTGATGTTGTAGCGCTGGAGCAAGTCGAGCAGGCGGCGGTGCAGGCTGTCGTCGGTGGACTCCGGTGAGCGGCAACCTGACTCCGCCACGGGCAGGGTCGCGGATGCCGGGGGACAGCACCCGCTCTGATTCTCCACCTTGGCGTAGGCGTTCAGGTCGGCCCGCGTGTCGATGACCTGCACGGCGGCGAACCCCGCTTCCGCCAGCTGCCGGCGATACTCCTCGATCAGCACGGCCCCGGCGATGCAGCCGACGTAGGCCATCACGTCCTGACCAATCTCCGCGGGCAGCGGCCTTTTCAGGGCGATGTCGCTGACCGCCAACCGTCCGCCCGGCTTCAGTACCCTGGCGATCTCCCGGAAGACGGCGGGCTTGTCCGGGGCCAGGTTGATGACGCAATTGCTGATGACGCAGTCCACCGAGGCATCCGGTAGCGGGAGGTGGTCGATGGTCGCCTGGTGGAACTCGACGTTGGGGAAGCCCTGGCCCTGGTTCGCCCTGGCGGCGTTCCGGCGTGCCCGCTCCAGCATCTCCGGGGTCATGTCGATGCCGATGGCCTTACCCGTCGGCCCGACCTTCGCCGCTGCCAGGAATACGTCGAGGCCGCCGCCGCAGCCCAGGTCCACCACGACCTCGCCGGGCCGCAGGTTCGCCGTCGCCGTGGGGTGGCCGCACGACAGGCCCATGTTCGCCTCGGCGGGAATCGAGGCTAGTTCCTCGGGCGTGTAGCCAAAGGCCTCGGCCACCGCACGGACCCCCGCATGGTCACTGGACAGGCCGCTGCCGGCGACGGATCCGTACTTCGACCGTACCACCTCTTCGATTTCGTGCGACACGATATTCTCCTTTTCGCCCCTAACGCACCTCGACATCGATCGGCAGGACGTGGCTGATCATGTAATTCCTGCGGTCGGGGTCGCGCTTCAGTGGCTGGGTGCGGCCGCGCTTGTCGGTCGCCCGCGCCATCAGCGTGCGCCGCCCACCCGCCGGCGTGCGCCAGTTGTACTCCCACAAGCGCCAGGCGTGGGCGACCGGTTTGTCGAGCAGCCGGGCCGCCTCCCACTTCTGGCCGCCGTCGGTGCTCACCTCCACACGCGCCACCTCGGAGTCGCCCGTCCATGCCGCCCCGTGAACGCGATACATCTGGTTCGCC
Organism: Gemmataceae bacterium; assembly: GCA_035637055.1. Classification (GTDB taxonomy): domain Bacteria; phylum Planctomycetota; class Planctomycetia; order Gemmatales; family Gemmataceae; genus DASPXY01. The sequence continues at coordinate 7,965 of DASPXY010000915.1, forward strand.
GTTATCACCTCGTTGAGTGTCGGTCGGGCGATCAGCGCCTTCACCTGCAATTCCGTGATCGGCGTCAGTGTCGGTGTGCCGTGGACGCGCTCGAAGTAGGAATAGTCGAGCGTCTGGAAATAGCCCTGGAACGGCCGCTCGCTGACGATGATGCGCGTCAGCCATTTGATCGACGCCATCGCGTACCAACCGGGCACCACCGCGCGAAGCGGGAAGCCGTGCGCCGGCGTCAGGTTGGCACCGTTCATGCGGTACGCCAGCAGCACCTCGGGGCGGCGTGCTCTGGCCAGCGGCAAACTGCGCGCAAAGTGGATCACGCCGGGCGTACTTGGCGGATCGCGAATCTCGCCGGAGTCGGCCCCTTCAAGGATCACCTCCACCGCCTCCTTACGCACTCCCGCACGGTCGAGGATCGCAGCGAGCGGTACGCCCGTCCATTCGGCGGTGCCCACGGCGCCCAGTTCCCACAGCAAGCCGTGCGCACGCGGCACCAGGAAGACGCGGCTATTGCCGGCGCACTCCAGCAGGGCGGCCCCGGTGCGCGACGGCAACTTGCGAATCTCCTCGTATGTCAGGCTCAAGGGCCGCTCGACTGCTCCCTCGACGCGCAGCCTCCAGATCGGGATAGGGCGGCCCGGCTCGACGTTGAGATACGGCGTGGCAAAATGGTTGCGGACGTAGAAACGCTCTGTCGGGATGAGGAAGCGGTCGAGCGTCGGAAACGGAAACTCAAGGTTTTGCGGCTCACGCACACGGATGATCAGACCGGGGTATGCCTGTCCCGCCGGCGTCTGAGCCGCCATCGCCCGGCCAGCA
>DASPXY010000916.1:0-13895 GCA_035637055.1 Gemmataceae bacterium
TGTGCCCGGGGACGAGGTGCGGGTAGGAGGGTAGCGTCGTCACCCAGAGTCGGCCTTGCGCGTCGAATTGCATCGCGAGCGGGTTGTGCAGCGGAAAGTCCTTCTCGGAGGCGAAAAGGTTGATTTCGTAGCCCGGAGCGAGCTTGAAGCGCTTGCGGGCCTCCTCTGGGTCGAGGGCGGTCGGGACGATTTTGCCGCCGATTTTGCCCTGCTCCTGGCCATAGAGTTCCGCGATCGACAAAACTCGATTTACCACCGGGGCCAACTCAGTGATTTTACCTTCCCCGGGCACTAACTTTACCGAGGTGATCTTCGGTGCCTTGTTCAACTCCAGGATGCGGGCGTCAAGGCGGCGGATGATGTCGTCGAGTTGCTTCATCTCGCCGGGGAAGTTGACAACCCCAAATGGCTCGGCGCGGCGGCCGTAGACGTACTCTGTGTTCGTCGGCCGCCAGCGGTAGAAGAATTGCCGGTCGCGCTCAATGATCGCCTGTCGCGGTCGTTCCACCGCGTCGTGCAGCGGACTGACGCGGACGTAGACCCCCTTGCCCCACTCGTCCGCGCTGGCAACGGCACAGGCGCGGCCGTCGATCTGCAGGGTGTACTTGCCCGGAGGCAGGTTGGCGACCTTCTGCCATGCCTGCAAGTGCTCCAGCGACGGGTGGACACGGGCGCCAGCCGGCGGCGGGCAGGAGAACCAGTTGCGATAGTTGGCTGCGGGGAACCGGACCTCCTTCGCCCCCGCGACGTTCCCGGCGTCCAGGCGCATGAGCGGAGCTTTCAGGCCGAGTTGTTGCGCGGTGAGGTGCGCCACCGCCCAGTACCCATACGCCGTCAGGTGGATGCCGTTGATCGTCAACCGGTCGCCGCCCTTCTCGCTCATCAGCGCGAGTGTGGGCGTATACAGGTCCACGAAGGGGATTTTCTCCGCCGCGGCGATCTCGCGCATCGCGTCGGTGTAGAGTTTCAGGTGCTTGTTGTGTTCGGCCGGGTCGGGCAGTTCGCCACCGAGGTTCTCGTGGGCAATCGGCGAGATCAGCACGATCCGCGGGGCGGTCTTGCCGTTGTACTTCTGGCTGGCATAAGCCTTCAGCAGATCGCTCAGGCTCTTGCGGAAGTCGGCCAACCCAGCGGCGCCGCGGAACGACTCGTTCATGCCGTAGCAGACGAAAATGACGTCGGCCTTCAGCTCGGCGAGGAACTTGTGCCGCGGATCGGGGCGCGGGACTGCGCGGCCAGCCTTCGGCAGCGTGTAGGGGCCTTCGGCCGAATAATACTCGAAGTTGAGTGGGCGTGGTTGGAGGTTGACCTCGTCGGCGGCGTAGCCGAGGTTGCGGAAGGTCAGGCCGAGGTCGGGCAGGCGAGTCTGCAGGACCGCTTCGAGATAGCCGAACTCGGCGGCGCGCTCGGCGAAGGTGTTGCCGACGAAGACGACGCGGTCGCCCTTCTGAAAGGTGAGTTTGACAGGTTCCTGGGCAGCGACGGGAGAGACGAGGAGAGCAGTTGCGGCGAACAGGCTGGCCGCCAGGCGAGAAAGCAGAGGGTTCATGTCGTGTACTCGAAGCGGTGGTCGTACGCGGAGGGAAGCCCGATATGGGCTGTATTATACGAACCGGTGTGCCCCGCAACATCGCGACCACCACCGGGTTCAAGCGCCATAGTGGTCTGCTTGTCATGCGGATGGTAACGTGAACCCTTCTTCAGCCTTGGCGCTGGCACTCTCCAATTTGGACCAGAAGCGCTCGAGGAGGGCGAAACCCTCCAGGTAAGCGGTCGTTGACAGTCGCGCCTCAGCTGCCATCATCGCAAAGTCGGCTTCCCACGACACCGGCGGCAGCGGCAGCGCCTTCGGCAGCGGGTGTGTCTTCCGCGTCGCGAAGGTCGCCAGGACGGCTGCACGAACAAGGGCCGGGTCAGGCGGCCCCGTCTCAATCAGCAAAACCAGATCGACCAGATCCTTCGAGCGCGTGTTCGTGCGGTCGCCCCAGGGGAACGTGTAGGCATGGATTTTCTCGGCGAACTGTTGTGGGCAAGGGATGGCGAGTACCTGAGCCGGCTTGATCCCGGCGAACGCGAGCAGTCCCTCACCGCTCAGCAGTTCGGGCTCCCCTACCACCGCATCGCCACAGCCGACGTCAATATGGAACTTCGCGTAACTCTTTCCGGCCAGGATTGCCTCACAGGGAAAGCGCGCGCCTCCGAGGGGTGCTCCCGCCAACTCCGCCTGAGCCGTCCCGATGCGGAACTCCAGGTAATCGCCGAGGTCAACCGCCGCCGCCTCCTGCAGTCGCTCGCGGAGCCATTCCGGGTTCCTGTCCCATTCCGCGGGCACCCTCCCGCGCCCCACCGTGAGGTCAATATCTTTCGTCGTCCGCGCACGTGGCCGGTAACGTAACTCCAGAGCAAAGCCTCCTTTGAGCAGCCAGAGGGGGTCGGGAATCTGGAACATGCGCCAACAACCGCTCGATCACTACCTTGAGGCGGACTGTATGCAGCGGCAGTTTCCGCTCCCCCGCGAGGGCCTTGAGGCGAGCCTCCAGTGAGGTCTTGAAGGCGCCGGCGCTTTTGAATTCCCGGGCCATGCGATCCCTCGCTTTCGTTCACGCGCTCGGTGCTGCTGCCTGCTTCAACGCCAGTGCCAGACGGCCCAGACTGGGATCCTCGCGAACCGCGGAGTCTAACTTGCTCTGGCGCACCAGGCCTCGGTCCAGGGCGTCCAGCACTGCCTTCTCCAGTTGCTCTTGACTGATGCTGCCGCGGGCAACGTCGCGCAGGGTGCGCAGAGGCGTGGTGACCTGGAAACCCTGCCGGTGCGAGACATCCCCCGGAGCCAGCACCGCCTTGTGCAGGAGGCACCCTTCTGGGGCTTTCTTCCGAAACCAGGGCGGGACAGTGAGGTGTGTTTTCGTTGGGAGCAATTCGCTCAACTCATGCAGAACGAGCGCGGACTCGTGTGAGACCACCGCTTGCGGTTGATCCTGACGATCGCGGCTCCACAGCGCGAGCCGGATCAGGTCGTCGTGTTCGGCTGGTGGGATGTCCGGCAGGCGATACAGGCCGTGCCCTACCCGGAGGAAGTTGCCGCAGGAAACGTGGTAGTCGAGGTGTTGGTAACCGTAGCCGGCTTCCTGGGCCTGCTTGCTGGTGAAATAGCCGCCCTGTTCTACCGCAACGGCAAATAGCTGGCGGCTCGCTTCTCGGGTCGAACGCTTCATGCACAATCCTTCAAAAAACTTGAAGTATTATGCAGCGGCCGGGCCATTTTTGCAAGGCGAGTTTCTGTTCCGGAACCTGGACTTGCCGCACAGTTACAGCGGAGCCGGGTTCGCGGTTGCGCACGCCGGTAGCAGCCGACGTGCGTTTTCGTGATACACTTGCCGCAGCACGTCCGGCGGCAACCCGAGGCCGCGCAACGCCGGCAAAGGCGGCTCGCCCGCGGCCGGCTGGTAATCCCCATCGGCGACCGGGCTGGGGCCTTCCCAGGTGCTTTCCCACAGGGTCCGTTGGCACCAGTAGCGGCTGACGTAGTGCTCACGCACCAGGGCATGCCGCGTCGCCAGGTCCACCCCGAACAGGAAACGCGATGGATGGCGACAGATCACGCCGCGGATGCCGTCGCGCTGCCGCGAGACTTCGCGCACCTGCCACTTGGTCGCGCTCGTGTCGAAGTAGAGGTGCGGGTAGCACTGCAGCAGTTCTTCCAGGTGGTCGGGGTTCTCCGGGTCGCCGCCCATGTGGGCCGCGATCCAGGTCACATCCGGGAACAGGTTCAGCAGAAACAGCAGGCCGAAGTAGTGCTCCTGCTTCTTGCCGTAGCGGAGGACGTCGGCGTAGGCGCGGGCGAACCAGGTGTCGGGATCGCTGACGTGAACCATGAACACACGAACGCCGGCGGCCCGCGCGCGCTCGACGACCTTGCGCCGCCACGGAGCATCGACGAACAACCCTTCCTCGCAGCCGCGCGGCGGCCCCCAGAACTTGATGATCTCGACGCCCTGCTCCAAAAACTGATCGAGCAGGCGATAGGCGACGTCGTCCGGCTCGTCCTCGCGTTTCTGCAGCAGGCCGTTGAAGCCAAGTTGCGGACCAAAACGCTCGCGTAACGGGGGAATGTCCTGCGGTGGGCACATGGCGTAGGTGCGGACGATGCCGAACTCGCGGGCCACGTCAAGCATCAGTTCGGCCGGCGCCACGCTGCCGTTGCGACCGGAGCCGCCGGGAAAGCCGGGCGAATCGTTCGGATGCGTCATGGTCGCGTGGGCGTGGGCGTCGATCAACGGACCGTCATAGCGAAAGTGTTGGCGGTCGGCGTAGGAGACGCCGGTGAGGTTGTACTCGGGGGGACTGGGCTGAGTGGGAGTCATGTGGGCTCGGATCGCCTCCTGTTTGGGACATCGGAGCCGAAGTCAACAGCGTGAGCTTACCTCCCAGAGCGGAGGGGTTCAACGGATTTCTCCGCCGGCCGCAGTCGCTCAAAACGGAATCTCGCTGCCGGGGTCCGGCGGGTCCGGGGGCTGTTCGTCCGGGTTATCGCTCTCGGCGGCCGGCGCCGCCAGGCCGCGGTTCTCCAGGATGAGTTGCAGCGGCACCAACTCGGTGAGCAGGAAACGGAAGGTGCCCAGCGCTTCCAGCAGCGACGGCCCGTACGTGTAGACCACCCAGCGCCAGTACGGGCTAAGCCGGAACTGCCCGCGGCCGGACACTTCGCTGCCGCGCTCGATGAAGTCCTTGACCAGTCGTTCCATCGCGGCCAGCTCGGGCGGCCCTGTGGGATCGGTGGTGCTGACGACCCGGACATAATACCACGCCCACATCCCCGACATGGCGACGTCGATCTCTTCCGCTTCGGGCAGCGGCGGGTCCGTCACCTTACCCCGTGCGCGCAGATACTCCTCCAGTTGTGCCCTTGTGAGAGTGTTATTGGCGGCATCAAGGCAAACCATGCCCAGCTGCTCGCGTTCCGCAGGAGTCAGCGGCGACTTCCGGGCGTCGGCCTTGCGCCGCCAGAGGTACGTGGCGACGTCGTCCCGGCTGGGCGGCCTCGGCTCCTTCCATTGCTTCTGACCGTCGAGGTACGAGGCGACGTGCAGCAGCGGGTGAGCCAGCGCCAACCCGCCGGCGGTGATCGGCCAGTAAAGCAGGGCATGCGGCAGGCCGCGCTCCTTCAACCGGGCGTCGGCGAAGCAGTCGCGCAGGCGGCGACCGACCTCTTCCACGAGTCCGTTCTTCGGCCCGAATAACTCCTCGTGCATCCGATTGAGCCGCTGGCCCACACGGCGCAGGTGATTGCCGCGCAGCGTCACCGGCAACGCCAGCTGCCCAAGGATATATTGCAGATAGCTATTATAGCGTGCAACGAGCGACAGCACCGACCGGCTCGCAGCGGCCTCTTTGCGCAAGGTCTCCTCCAGTTGTTGCAGCGCCGGCTCGTCCACCGCCCAGGTGCCGTCCGCCTGCAGGCGGAGCAGTCCCCAGCGCGGCCCACCCGGCGGAAGTCCTGTCAACGAATCCTCCGAGCGTCCCCCCAGGCACACGGCGCCTGACTTCGCCTCGTTGACTGCCAGCCCGCACGCTCCGCAGAACGCCTGAATCGTGCCCCAGACGGCCCGCACCTGTTCGGCGGAATCGGTGAGGAAGCACATGTCGTCCACCGTGCGCAGGAGTTGTATACCAGTCGTGCGATAGACGTGTAGGTCAAGCACCCACAGCACCAACTCGGCGAACAGGTCGGCGAGGACGTGATCCAGCGGTAGACCGTGGTGGATTTGCCGGGTCTGGCCACGATAGCGCACGTGCGGTTGGAGAACCTTGCCGAAGAAGGCCCGCCAGCGCGCCGGCACGCCGAGATGTCCCAGCACCTCCAAAATCAGTTCGTGGGAGAGCGAGGGGTAATAGTCGCGCAGGTCGGCCTGAACGACGTAGAGCGGCGTCTCGGGGTGGGCGGCTCGGGCGAAGCGCATCTCTCGCTCGACGGTCAAGAGCAGGTCGAGCAGGGCATAGCCATTGTAGTTGGGGCTGGCGCGTCCGCCGGTCGGCATGGTGGCGAGGAAACGCGCGGCCTGCTCCCGCAAGCGTTCCTCGGCGATTTCCGCCGTGAGCGAGTCGGGCGGCTCGGGCCGAAAGAAACGCACCTTGTCTTCGTAGAGCGTGGCCCAGGCCAGCAGCGGTTTGAGTTTCTGCGCCCAGCGCAGGCCGACGATTTCCAGGAACAGGGAGGTGATCAGATCCGCGTCGAGGTAGGGGCGATGCTTGACGCGGACCCAGACGGCGCGGAGGGACGGAACCTCGTCGGGCCAGTCCCATTCGTCGAGGCTGTTGAGCAGGATGGTGAGGGCGCCCGCGAGTTCGGTGAGTTGCGTCGCGCTGCGCCGGGCCTCGGCGGCCTGACGGCGGAGCGCGGGCGCGAGGTATGGATCGGACGCCAGTCGATCCAGGACCGGCGGCACCTCTTCACTGCGGACCGGAGCGAGTGCTTCGGACCTGGCGAACTCGGCGATGGCGGTCGCCTTGGGCCGCAGCACCCCGCGCAGGCCCTCAAAGACACCGCTGGGCGATTCATGATCAAGCGGAGGGGATTTGTCCCACATGCGGGCAAACGGATCGGTTTCCGACTCCGCCAGTGCTGGTGCTTCATTGGCTCCTCTGCCGGTCCATTCGCTGAGGATGCGTCCGAAGGCGTAGGTGAACTCGGCCCGCATGCGGCCCTGTGCCAGCTCGCGTTCCAGGAAGCGCGTCCGGTCGGCGATCAGTTCCGGCGGCACCTCGCCCAGTTCATCGGCGAGGTAGAGCGCGTCGAGCTGCTTGACGTCGGGGTGCAGCGGTTTCTGAGCGAAGGTGACCTCGCGCAGACCCTGGTAGAGAGCGCGGAGCCGTTCCAGGGCGGAGTTGGCGGAGGTGACGCGCTGCTCGATGGCATCGTACTGCTGCTGGAGGCGGTCGCGCTGCCGCTGGGTTTCTCGCAGCTTGATCCAGGCCAGTTGCTGGGTGTGATTCATCGGTCCGTCCTGGGATGTCGGGCCTCGTCGTACATCTTGGTGGAGGCGTTGAGCGGAACTACGGAGGAGTCTATCGGAGGCGACAACCTGTGCAAAGCAGATTGCCGAACCTGGCCCGCAGTTGTCTCGCCAACCGATAGAATGAACGCGAGCCGTCGCCCAGCGTCCGCCCCGAGAACCCCCATGACACCCGGCAGCGAAGCCTATGACCGCCTCATCGAGGAATTGCTCGAAGAGATCAATCTGGGCCGCAGCCTCGACGAGTTGCTCGACACCGTCTACGACCGCTTGCAGGGCATCGTCCCGTACAACCGGATCGCCGTCGCCCTGGTGCAGCCCGGCGGCGACAAACTGCGCCTGGTCTGCTGCCGCAGCGATGGTCCCGAGGCATTGCGGATCGGCTATGAAGATGATATCGCCGGCTCGACCCTCGAAACGCTCCTGCGAACCACCCAGCCGCGCATCCTCAACGATCTGCCCGACTACCTCGACCACAAACCGTCGTCGCGCTCGACGCGACTGATCGTGCGCGAGGGCATGCGGGCCAACCTCACGCTGCCGCTGGTTGCCGGCGGACGGCCGGTCGGCGTGGTGTTCTTCTCCAACCGCGAAGCGGGCGTTTATCGCGAGGAGCATGCCCGGTTGCTCAAACGGCTCGCTGGCCACATCGCCATCAGCGTCGAAAAGACCCAGCTGATCGAGACCCTTCGCACTCACAACCAGGCGCTGCACGAGGCCAACGAACTCAAGGCGCGCTTCGTGGAGAAACTGCAAGAGGAGGTCGAGCGGCGCACCGCCGAGTTGAGCCAGTCCGAGGAGCGCTATCGCCTCGCCTATCAGGAGATCGTACAACTCAAGGCCAGGCTGGAGCAGGAAAACGTCTACCTGCGCGACGAGATCAAGACCGAACATGATGTCGCCAACCTCGTCGGGGCCAGCCGGGCCCTGGCGCAAGTGCGACAGGCCATCGAGCAGGTGGCCCGCACCGACAGCACCGTGCTGATTATCGGAGAAACAGGAACCGGAAAGGAGCTGATCGCCCGGGCGATCCACGAACTCAGTCCGCGGCAAAACCAGCTGCTCGTGAAAGTGAACTGCGCGGCCCTGGCGCCGGGGTTGATCGCCAGCGAACTTTTCGGCCACGAGGCAGGCGCCTTCACCGGAGCGGTCAAGCGCCGCCTCGGCCGGTTCGAGTTGGCCCACCGCGGCAGCATCTTTCTCGACGAGATCGCCGAGATTCCGCCCGAAACGCAGGTGTTGCTGCTGCGCGTGCTGCAGGAGCGCGTGCTCGAACGGGTCGGCGGCAGCGAGCCGGTCGCCGTCGATGTTCGCATCCTCGCCGCCACCAATCGCGACCTGCAAGCGGCCGTCGCAGAGGGCGGGTTTCGCCCGGACCTGTTCTATCGCCTGAACGTCTTCCCGATCCGCGTCCCGCCGCTGCGCGAGCGCCGCGAGGACATCCCGGCCCTGATCGAGCATTTCATCCGTCACTTCGAGCGGCGCATGAACAAGCACATTGTCGCGGTCAGCCGCCGCAGCATGGACCTGCTGACGGCGTATAGCTGGCCGGGCAACGTGCGCGAACTGGAGAACCTCGTCGAGCGAGCGATGATCGTATCGCACGGTGATACGCTGGAGGTCGATCCGACGTGGCTGTCGGGCCCTGTCGGCGATGGCCAGCCGGAGACGCGGCCAGCCCTGGCGGAACTGGAGCGGCGCACCATCCTCGAAACGCTGGAGCGCTGCGGCGGGAAAATTTACGGCCCCGGCGGCGCGGCCGAGGTGCTGGGGCTCAAACCGACTACCCTCTACGGCAAGATGCGCAAGCACCGCATCCGCAAAAGGAGCGGGTCGCTCCGCTTTGAATGAAGCGAGAACCCCTCCCCCCAACCCCCTCCCCTGAGAGGAGAGGGGGAGAAGAAGTCTTGTGTTGCTTGCTCCCCCTCTCCGCTGCGGGGAGGGGGTTGGGGGGAGGGGTTTTCTCCGCCGTGTCAGTCAATGATCTTGTTCAGCGGATATTCGACCAAGCCGCGCGCTCCGGCCTGCTTCAGCTGCGGGATGATGTGGCGAACGGTGTTCTCGTCGAGGATCGTGTTGACGGCGACCCACGCCTCGTCGGACAGCGACGACACCGTCGGCTTCTGCAGCGCCGGCAGAATCTGCAGCACCGCCGGCAGGTCGCTCTTTTTCACATTCATCATCAGTCCGACCTTGCCCTCCGCTGCCATGGCGCCTTGCAGCATCAGGATCATGTCGTCCATCTTCTGCCGTTTCCACGGATCGGCGGCGGCGCGTTCGTTGGTGATGAAGCGCGTCGTGCTCTGCAGCAATTCCGCGACGATGCGCAGATTGTTCGCCCGCAGCGATGATCCTGTTTCGGTCACCTCGACAATGGCGTCAGCGAGTTTTGGCGGCTTGACCTCGGTGGCGCCCCAACTAAATTCCACCTGGGCGCTAACGCCCTGCTGCGCCAGCCAGCGTTTCGTCAGGCTGACGACCTCCGTGGCGACGCGCTTGCCCTGCAGATCCTGGACGCTCTTGACGGGCGAGTCCTCGGGGACCGCCAGCACCCAGCGCACCGGCCGCTTGCTCACCTTGCTGAAGACCAGTTCGGCCAACTCGACCACCTTTGCGTCGTTTTCGAGGATCCAGTCATAGCCGGTCAGGCCGCAGTCGAGCGAGCCGTCCTGCACGTAACGCGGCATCTCCTGGGCGCGGATCAGCGTACAATGGACCTCTGGATCGTCTATGGAGGGGTAATAACTGCGACTGGCGAAAGTGATCTGGTATCCTGCCCTGGCGAACAGGCGTCCCGTCGCCTCCTGCAGGCTGCCCGCGGGAATGCCCAGTTTGAGGATCTGTCCGTTCATGTGGATTCAACATACAAAGCCGTCTGTTAGGAGGTTGTGGCCGCATTGAAGCTAGACTTCCTTCGGGTCGAAGACCCGAGTTCCGATTCTCCACAACCTCCTAACTTCGCTTATTGTCGACCGTACACCTCTTTGGGGTCAAAAAGTCTCTCCCCGACGACGCGCAGGCCGTCCTTCTCCACCTGGCGGAAAAAGCAACTCTTGTAGCCCTCGTGACAGGCCGCGCCGCCGATTTGATGAACCTTGAGCAAGATGGTGTCGGCATCGCAGTCGATGTAGATCTCGCGGACTTCCTGGACGTTGCCGCTCTCTTCGCCCTTGCGCCACAGCCTGCCCCGAGACCGGCTGAAGTAGACGGCCCGGCGTGTACGCACCGTCTCCTCGTACGCCTGCGCGTTCATCCAGGCGAGCATCAGCACTTCGCCGGTGTCGGCGTCTTGGGCGATGGCCGGCACCAGACCGCCCATTTTCTCGAAGTCGATCGTCATGGTGACACACCCGTGACACTCTCGGTGAGTGGCGCTCAATCGTACTGGATCAGGCTGAAGATTTCATGCGGCGCCAACCGCTCGCGGCCCTTGAGGAACGTCAATTCCACGAGGACAGCGCACCCCAGGACGGTGCCGCCGGCCTTCTCGACCAGCTGACAACCTGCTTGCAACGTGCCGCCGGTCGCCAGCAGGTCGTCCACGAGCAGCACCCGCGCCCCCTTGACAACACCGTCAACGTGGACGTGCAACTCGGCGCTGCCGTACTCCAAATCGTACTGCAGGGCGTGCGTGCGCCAGGGCAGTTTGCCGGGCTTGCGCAGCGGGACGAGCGGCTTGCTCATCACCAGGGCCATCGGCGCGGCGAACAGGAAGCCGCGCGCCTCCGCCGCCGCCACGGCATCGACGGCCTGGCCGCGGTAATGGTCGCACATGCGCTGGATGGCTTCCCGAAAAGCCGGCGGCTCGGCCAGCAGGGGGGTAATGTCCTTGAAGAGGATCCCCGGCTTCGGAAAATCCGGCACGTCGCGGATGTAGCTGGCAAGATCCATCATGAAGACGCCCTCTCCCCTGCGTATGGTGATGACAGGATACGAATTCGGGAAAGTCCGGGCAACCGTGCGGCGTGGGCTCGCCATTTTCGGGGTTGCACGAAATCCCCATGATATTACCCTTTTCCAATAGCCTTTGAAAATAGGGGACGGTCTTGCCGAAGATTGCCCGCGTTCCTGATATGATCAGTACAGGGTGGTCTTTTCCGTCCTTTGGGGACGATCATGAATGATGTGACGGAACCCGTTTCCCTGCCTGCCTCGGAACTGCCGCTGCGCCGCCGGGCGCGCCTCAGTCCGCGGCTACGGAAGTTCCTCGCCTGGTGCGTCCACTTCTACACCGCGACGGGGCTGATCGCCGCCGGCGGGATGGCCGTCGCCATCCTGAACCCCAGCCTCGAATCGTTTCGCCTCGCCTTCCTGTTGATGATCGTCGCGACCCTGATCGACGCGACCGACGGCCTCTTTGCCCGGCTGGTGCGCGTCAAGGAAGTCCTACCCGGCTTTGACGGCCGGCGCCTCGACGACCTGGTGGACTTCCAGACCTACGTCACCTTGCCGTTGCTGTTGATCTGGCAGGCGAGACTGCTACCGCCCGGACAGGAGGCGTGGCTCCTGGTGCCGCTGCTGGCCGCCGCGTACGGCTTCTGTCAGGTCCAGGCGAAAACCAGCGACGGCTATTTCCTCGGCTTCCCGTCGTGCTGGAACATCGTCGCCTTTTACCTGTATGTGCTGCAGCCGCCGCCTGCGGTGACCGTGGCGTTGCTGGTCGGTTTCGCGGTGTTGACGTTCATGCCGTTCCGCTACCTCTACGCCACGCAACCGGGCAGGCTCAATCGCCTGACGAATTACCTCGGGGCTGTCTGGTGCGTTCTCCTGGTGTGGACGCTTTTCACGATGCCGGGCCACCCCGCCCCCGGCGAGAACGCCGACAACTGGACGCGCACCCTGACCTGGGTGTCGTTGTTGTTCCCGGTGTACTATTTCGTCGCCTCGTGGACGATCACAGCGCGGCACTGGTACGCACGGCGGGAGCGACGCAAAGGATAAGTGCGAGAACCCCTCCCCCCAACCCCCTCCCCGCAGCGGAGAGGGGGAGCAGAAGAAGCGCTGTCCGGCTTGCTCCCCCTCTCCGTTGCGGGGAGGGGGTTGGGGGGAGGGGTTTTCCTCCGCATCAGCGCTCCTCAAACAGCACTTCCGCGGCGGCATAGCGCACTTCCACGATCGTATGGAGCGGGAAAAGCTTGTATCCCGCTGGCACGCGCCCGACCAGGCCCTTCAACACGCCCGCCCCGCCTTCCTTGGTGTTGGTCTTCTGCAGCAGCGTCAGCGTGAGTTGCTTGCCGTCCTTCAGCGTGACCTCGTAGTCCGGCCCCCACTCCGTCTTGGCATCGGCGGGCGGCACGTTGCGCAACTTCTCCAACTTGGCGAGGTCGATCTTGACCGTCGTTTTGAAGTGCAAGGTGCTGCTCAGCTGCTCCCTCCCCTTTTCCGCGAGATAGAGCGCCTGGATGTCCGCGATCTTGTGGCCGGTCTGCTCCTTGTCGCGGCCGATGATAATGGCGCGCCGCCCGGTCGGTGCGGGGACGGGCTTCGGTGTTGAGAATGTCAGGCTATGCACCCCCTTACTACTGCCGCCCTGGAACTTCATCGCCGCCTTGCCCAGTTCGCCCAGATCCGTCTCGGCCTCCACCTCCAGTTTGTTGATGCCGATGAAGCGCGTCGAGCCGGTCAGCGACATCTCTTCGGGGCCGTTCTCACCCGTTGCCAAATACGTCACCTCGACGGTCTTCTTTTCGTGGTCGTACTCGAGCTTCTTGAGGCTCGTGAGCGGAATGAGCGTCAGGATGCCGTCCTTGTAGGTCGTCGATTTGTCGTCGCGGAACTCCAGAACTTCGACGCCGGCGGGCGTTTTCTCCCCCTTTTTGTCGACCTTCGGTGCGGCGGGGGCCATCCAGGACACGCGGCGCGTGCCGACGAGGAACTTCCAGGTCTGCAGTTTGACTTCCTTGCCGTTGTGGTCAACGACGGTAAGGGTGGGGCCGGTTCCCTTGGCGGGTTCCTGGGCCGACAGCAAAGGATCCTGGCCGGCGAGGCCCGCGACCAGGCCGCAACTCAACAGCAGGGGCAGCAGGTAGGCTCTCATCGGAAGTTCTCCGCAAGGCGTCAGCGACAAACGAACTCCACAGGCGTTGTATGGATCCATCGCGAGGGTTTCCCCTCCCACAAAGGGCGCGGAAGCGATAAGTTACGGGAGAGCAAGGCCCGCAGGGCGGGTCGCCGCATCGAGGATCGCGACATGAGCGCTAATTGGGATCGCTGTTATCGCCGCCACTTCGGCTCGTATTTCGGCAAGCCGTTCGACGTGCAGACCTACCGGCCGGGCGCGGACAGTCCGCCGCTGCAGCTCGCTACTTTCGACCAACCCTATCCCGGTTATCGTGTATATGCGTCGGTCGGCCTGACGGCTTACGAGGCAGACGTCAAGGCGCTGGGTGAGGTGATCTTGCTGGCGGATACGGCCTGGAAGGATGTGCCGTTCCTGTTCATCAATGCGTTGTTCTTCGCGGTGCAGCACAACATTCCGCTGACGTCGCGTTTCGCGATCGGAGTGGCCGGCCTCATGCCGGCGTTCGCCGAGCAGTTCGACAAGGCGGCGCTGTACTTCACGCTGGCGGACGGCTTTCCGGAGGGGTTCGAGAAGGTGGAGTGCGACGGCGAGGCGGGGCTGGTGTTGCAGGCGCTGTTCATCTCCGAGGCGGAACACGAGCTGCTGAAACGCCAGGGGCCGACGGTTCTTGAGGAGCGTTTGCACGGGCAGGAAGCGGATCTGTGCAGCCTGCTGCGGCCGTCATCGGTGTGAGAAGTCCATCGGGTCGCGTCACCCGGATCGCCGAGCAGGGTTTAGAGATAGAGGAGGTTTCAAAACCTTGCGCGGAGGAAACCCCGATGAAGGCAGCGCAGCGATTCGCGAGCACCTTGTTTGTGATC